>USPX01000016.1 GCA_900556665.1 uncultured Eubacteriales bacterium | reverse complement strand
CTAGGATAGTACAGCATAATTATATTTATTAAATGGTTTATCTATAGTTAAAATTAATAATAGAATAGATATAAAATTTTAAATAAAATTTAAAATTAACTTAAGTATACGTTGATTATAGGAAAAATGTAGTTTATAGTTAGCATATATCGTTAATAGATAAGTGCTACTTTATAGAGGATAGATAACTTTTGTATAAGAGGCCAGTTATGACATAAAAATTAAAAGAAACATACTAGATGATTGTTTTTGATAATTTATTTTATAGTGTTCGTTGAGAAACTTAAAGGTATGGGAGAGAGAAAGATGAATATTAAGGATATAGCAAAAATTGCTAAAGTAGGTGTAAGTACTGTATCTAGAGTGCTAAATAATCATCCAGATGTAAGTGATGAGACAAGAGAGAAAGTATGGCAGGTTATTAAGGAAAATAATTATATACCTAATAATAGTGCAAGAGTATTAAAACAAACAAATACAAGGAATATTGGGGTGTTAGTTAAAGGGGTTTTCAACCCATTCTTCTCTGAAATATTAAAGATTATTAGTGGTGGCGTAGAAGCAGCTGGATATACTATGATTTTACAACATCATAATAATGAAAGTGATATTGACACATTATTAGGCTTTATTAAGGAAAAAAGGCTACAAGGTGTAATTTGTTTAGGAGGAAATTTCTTAGAATTAGATGATGAACATTTAGAAAATGTAGAGGCGGCCATTGTCTTAGTTTCTGTAGATTTAGTTAGAATAAAAAATCTGAAAAAGTGTTCATCAATTAGTATTAATAATAAAAAAGCAGCTTATGAAACAATAAAATATCTTATTGATAATGGACACGATCACATTGGGCTTGTATTAGGTGATAAAAAAGATACGGGAGTAGGTAAAGAACGTTTCGAGGGATACATAAGTGCATTAGAAATGCATGATATTGAATTTAGAAATCAATATATTATTTATGGGCAATACGATAGTGAGACAGCCTATAAACACACTATGGAATTATTGGAGAAACAAAAAGATATTACAGCTATTTTCTGTACATCAGATATCATGGCTATAGGTGTAGCAAAAGCTATTTTTGATTCAGGATATAAATTAGGAGAAGATATTTCACTTATTGGATTCGATGGGATGGACGTAGCAAAATATTATGAACCATCTATTGCCACAGTAAAACAACCTAAATATGAAATGAGTAATTTAAGTATTGAATTATTATTAAAATTATTAAATCGAGAAACTAAAAATCAACATATTACATTACCGGTAGAACTCGTTCAAGGAGGTTCATGTTCTCCCAACAAACGCAAGAAGTTATAAACATTTAGGGACAGGTCTTTAAAAGTGCTGCTAACAGCACATTTAAAGACCTGTCCCCTTTTTGCATATTTTTCGAGAGATTACAAATAATTGTTATGTATATGCAGAGAGTTGAGAAGGAGAAAGGGGAATGAGAATGAGTCGGATAAGTAATATTTTTTCTGTTTATATAAATATTGTGATGCTATGTATTGGTTTATATATGGCTTTTGTTCAGGGGAGAAACTTATTAGAAGTGGAGCATATGGAAGGAGAGGCAAGTGTTGTTAGGATTATTGGGTGGATTTATATTGTGGTTTCAATTATTGGTTTTATTATAATGGCAGTATTTTGATGGTGTGTTTGTGTACTGGAAATTTAAATTATAATAAGAAAGGATAGCGTATGAAAAATAAGAATGACACTAGTAATGTACGTACTGTAGAAGATTCTTGGCATGATAGTGAAAATAAAATAGATATACCTTTAGCAATGAACCTTGATGAGAATATAGAAAAGATAAATATGTTGTTTGAAAACTGTACGGATATTGTTAAGAGGGAGGTGGAGTTAGGAACTGATAAAAAGATTAGAATTTATGGGGTATATACAGATGGTTTAGTTAATCGAGAGATTTTGGAACACTATTTGCTTAGCGTTGCATTTGATTATAAGAATTCAGAATGTGAAATTGAAGATCATAGAACACCTACTCAAATTATTATGCAACATTTTTCTGCAACCTTTGATGTTAAAGAAGTAAATAAAATGGATGATTTGATTAAGGCAATTTTATCTGGCGATAGTGCTATTTTTGTTGATCAATCTGATAAAGGGTTAGTCATTGCAACAAAGGGGTGGCCTGGAAGAGGAGTAGGCGAACCAAATGCTGAGAGCGTTGTTAGAGGTCCAAGAGATGGTTTTACTGAGACTATTCGATTTAATACAGTACTTGTAAGAAGACGTATTCGTGACACTAAACTCAAAGTAAAAATGATGAGTTATGGCACAAGAAGTAGAACGGATATTGCCATTATGTATATGGAGGATATCGCAAAGCCGGAGCTTGTAGAAGAAGTGGAAACTAGACTGAATAAGTATGTGGTTGATGGCGTTTTTGATAGTGGGTACATTGAACAATTAATTGAAGATAGTTGGAAAAGCCCATTTCCACAAACCCAAGCTACAGAAAGACCTGATAAGTTTGCGGCAAGTTTATTAGAAGGTAAGGTTGGAATTATTGTAGATAACTCACCGTTTGGAATCATTGTACCAGCTACATTGAATGCGTTTTATCAGGCTTCAGAGGATTATTATCAACGTTGGCAAATTATGAGCTTTATAAGAATTCTACGTTATTTAGTCTCATTTTTGTCATTTACATTACCAGGATTATATATTGCAATCTTAAATTTCCAACCTACAATGTTGCCAACACCTTTTGCGGTATCTATTGCTGCAGCACGGGAAGGGGTAACGTTTTCAACGGTGACGGAGATAGTAGTTATGGAATTGATATTTGAACTGTTTAGAGAAGCAGGAATTAGGGCACCAGGAGCTATTGGACATGTGATTGGACTAGTTGGTGGGATTGTTATAGGACAGGCAGCAGTAGATGCTAATATTGTTAGTCCAATGATTATTATTATTATCTCACTTACTGCAATTTGTACATTTGCAGTACCCGATTATAGTTTAACATCTGCTTTTAGGCTTATTCGTTATATGTTTATAGCGTTATCAGCATTTCTTGGATTATATGGATTTTTAATAGCCTTTTTAATTACATTTATTCATTTATCATCTCTTGAAAGTTTCAATGTACCATATCTTGCACCATATAACATTAGTGATCGTAACGGCTTTAATGATTTAAAAGATACGATTCTTAGATTTCCAACATTCATGCAAACAACAAGACCTATTTATGCTAGAGCCGAGCAAAGAAGGCGTTTGCGCGTAAAAGGAGATAATGTACAAGATGTATCGCCAGGTACAAATAGTGGTGTGACTAATGGACAAGTGAGCAGAAAGAATGAAGATAAGTCTGGTCAAAATGGAAAATGAAAGGAGAACTAATAAATGTTTACGCATAATGGCAGGGTATCCGTAAGACAAGTAGAGATTTTTTTGATACTTCAAATGCTGAATACAACTATTTTGTTTCTACCTAAAATAGCTGGAGACTATGTGGGGAGAAATGGTTATATACTTCCTCTTTTAGCAATTATATTAGGCGTTATCTATATTTTTTGTATTGAAGGGATTACAAAGCAATTTCCAAGGGATACTTTAGTTGAATTTTTACCTAAGATTGTGCCAAAGTTTATAGCCTATATAATTATCATTTTATTTGTGATTAAGATAGCGATTATAACAGGACTTGAAGCTAGAATGTTGGGAGAGATGATTTCACAGGTGTTACTTCCTAAGACACCAGTACAGCTTATCATCTTAGTAATGTTATTAACTGTAGCATATCTTGTGAAATCAGGAATTGAAGCTATAGGAAGAATGGGAGAGGTACTTATTTATTTCATAGCAGTACCACTTATTTTAGTGTTTTTATTAGTAGTTCCACATGGAGAATATATGCAACTTATGCCATTCTTTCAAACTAATCTAAGGGGAATTGGAGTAGGGACTTTTGTTGTAAGTTTAATTTTCATGCCTCTTGAAATTATGTTAATGTTAGCAGGCTTAATGAAAGAAACCAAAAAGGTTAGACGTGCAATGCTAGTAGCGGTTATAACTATTGGAATAGCAAGTGCTATTATTGTACTTTTAACATATGTTGGTGTTGGGTTTAATGAAACACAAAGACAAGTATGGCCTGTATTAACACTTATGCAAAGTATGAGTTTGAATGGTTCAATGGTAGAAAATCAAGAAATTCTAATGATGACAGGTTGGATTTTTAGTATTTTCATATATCTTAGTTCAGGAATTTATTTTACTTCATTAATAGGAAGTAGGAGTTTTAAATATAAGAGAGAAAATATATTTGTGTTACCGCTTGTACCCATAATTTATTTTATTGCAATGGTACCTGAAAATTTAGTAGCAGTTTATGATTATTACAATAAATTTCAATATTATTTCGGCATATGGTTCATATTACCTATTCCTCTTATACTTGCGCTTATAGCTAAAGGAAGGAGGAGTTCATATGCAGAATAGAGTAAAATGGGGTGTTATGACATTATTAATTCTAAATATATCATTTATCTTAACTGGTTGTTGGGATAGTGTGGAAATTAATGAAAGAAATGTAGTAATGGAAATTGCAATAGATAAAAATCAAGATGCTGATCAAACTCAACCGATTAATAAGCGGGACAGTTATCAAATTACTTATACAATACCAGATAGAGCTAAACTTTCAGGAAAGGATAGTTTAGCAGAAGATGTGAAAAGTGCCGTTGTAACTACTACTCCAACAATTGAGACAAGCGTAGATGAAGTGGAAAGTAAATCTCAGAACACCATTTCATTTAGTCATACACAAGCTATTGTCTTGGGTAAAGAGTTAATGAAGGATGCAGAATTATTTAGAGGTGCAATAGATGGACTTATACGAAATATGGAAATAAGCCGAACCACGAATATCTTAGCTACTACAGGAGAAGCAGGGAAACTAACACAAGGAGAAAATAAGCAAAATCCTATTTTAGGGTTGTACGTAATGAAATATTTTAATAATGCAGAAAGACCTGTAAGTTATGCCAAAGAACAGTTAGTTGGTAATTTGATAAGAGAGATACAAGATACTAATATTACTACAATTCCAGTTATTAGCACTGATGAAAAGGATTCTATAGAAATTGGAGGAGCAGCAGTTATAAAAAATTATGAGTTAGTAGATTTTATTGGAAGAGATATAGTACGTGGCCAATTATTTATCGAAGGCAAAATTAATCAAGTGCCTATAGTTGTAGAGTACAAAGGAAGTCCACTGACTTATATAATTGACAAAGAACGTTCAAAAATAACATTTAATAATAATGGAGAGATATCAGAGGGCAATATAGAAATCTTAACAGAGGGTAATATAACAGAATATGTTTCTACAAACATTAAGAACATATTTAGTGTAGAAGATATTAATCAAATCACTACACTGTTACAAGAGGAAATAAGACATCAAGTCATGGTGGCAGTTAATAAATCAAAAGAACTCAATGTAGACTTTCTTAAAATAGGCTTACAAATGTATCGCAAACACCCTAAACAATGGCAAAAGTATGAATCAATATGGGACAAAGAAGGCTATAAATCATTCCCAATAAATGTTCAAGTAACTTCAACTATTAAAAATACCGGAATAATACAATAATGGATATTTGATGGATATTTAGGGACAGGTCTTTGATAAGATTTAATAATATTTAGGGACAGGTCTTTAATAAGGTGGGGATTTGTTATAAAAATAGAAAAAGATATTTTTAAATGTGAAATGATTAAAAAATAATGTAGTGGCAATGCTTATAAACAAAAAAGCAGGAGATAGCATATGCCGAGAGTAAGAAGAGAAAAGTGCCCAAATAGTATATATCATGTAATTGTTAGAGGGAATAATAGAGAGGATATATTTAAGGATTATGCTGATCGCATAGGATATTTAAAACGATTAAAGCATTATAAAGAGAAGTTTAAGATGGAGATATATGCCTATTGCTTGATGACAAACCATGTCCATCTAGTAATTTATGATAATGGGCAGGATATATCTAAATTTATGCAAGGACTTAGTTTAAGCTATGCTATTTATTTTAATAAGAAGTACGATCGTTGTGGTCATGTGTTTCAAGGACGCTTTACAAGTTTAATGGTACGAAGTGATGAGTATTTTGTTTATGTATCTAAATATGTACACCGTAATCCAGTTAAAGCTAATATTGTAGGTGATGCACTTGAATATAATTGGTCAAGCTTTAAGGCATATATAAGGGAGAAGGATAAATTAGAAATTGTGAGTACCAGTAGATTATTAAATTATTTCTCAGAAGATAAGAGAGAAGCTAGAACACGGTATTTATCATATGTTCGAAGTGTTGAGGATGAGGGAGAGGAAGAAGCTGCAAGTGCATTAGAAAAGATGCATTCGATTCGAAATGAGGAAGATATTAAGGAGCAAGAGGTAACGAGTGACAAAGTTTTTAAGGCTGTGCAACAACAATTTAAAATAAATAAGCAGGAGATAGTGCAACGTAATAATAGAAAGTATAGATATCAAAGAGATATGTGTATTTATTTAATTGCACTATTAACAGGGATGTCATATGAAAGAATTGGTAAAATGTTTTATATTAAAGCTTCTGCTATTGGAATAAGTATTAAAAGAATGATAGAACGGATGGTTAGGGAAGATAGAGCTTTAAATCAAATAAATGAAGTCATGAAAATAATTTATAGTTAGACATGTGTATAAATTATTTAATTTAAGGCAAGGCTTTAGTCAGGAAAAGAAGAAAAGGAATACCAGGGGGAGATAAAAATGAGTAAATTGGGTGAGTTATTAGAAGTTAAGAAGAATAGAACTAACTATATCTATATAATAGTGTTAATGCTAGCATTTGTTGCATGTATTAGTGTAGGAATAATTACAGTATATGCTAATGGAGTAAACAAGGATTTAGCTGAGAGTATGTTACGATTTCATGTAGTAGCAAACAGTGATAGTACAGAGGATCAGTTACTTAAGCAACAAGTAAAAGATGAGATTATAGCGTATATGGAGCCATTATTAAAAGAAGCTAAAAACATTGAGGAAAGTAAGATGATTATTCAAACACATACAGATGAGATTGAAAATGTAGCAGGGCGTGTAATAAAGAATTGGGGAAAAGACTATGAGGTTCAAGTGTTTTTAGATAAAGCAAATTTTCCAACAAAAGCTTATGGTGATATCGTTTTACCAGCAGGGCAATATGAGGCTTGTCGTGTAATTATAGGTGAAGGTAGAGGACAAAACTGGTGGTGTATCATGTTTCCACCATTATGTTATGTAGATGCTGCAACGGGAGTAGTTCCAATAGAGGGTAAAGAGGAACTGCAAGAGCAGCTAACATCAGAGCAATATAATCTTATTTCTAAGTCAGAACGTCCTTATGAAATACGTTTTAAAGTTGTAGATGCAGTGAATTCATGCTTGCATAAGGAAAATTACAAGGATGGTAATGAACACTAAAGTTTTACGGTTAAAATATGGATTGTGTGGTTGAATAATAAATAATAACGTACTAAAATATAATAATAACATATAGGAAAATACTAGATAATATAGGTTCTGTAAATAGGAGGAACACAATGAAAAAGAATGTATTATTATTATTCGGAGGATGCTCATCAGAACATGAGGTATCACTTAAGTCAGCTACAACTATTTTAACTAATATTGATAAAACTAAATATGAAGTACATCCAGTAGGAATTACTAAAGAAGGTAAATGGTTATTATACAAAGGTAATGATTTAGACCTTACTAAAAACGGATGGCAAACAAATGGTATTCCTGCAATTCTTAGCCCAGATGCAACACAAAAATGTCTATGGATTTGCAAAGAAGGGAATACAGAACAAATTAAAATTAACATTGATGTAGTATTTCCAGTATTACATGGGAAAAACGGAGAGGATGGAACAATCCAAGGTCTTTGCCAATTAGCACAAATTCCATTTGTAGGATGTGGTGTATTAGCATCAGCAATTTCAATGGATAAAGCATTTACTAAAATAGCAGTAGCAACAAAAAATGTTCCTCAAGCGAAATATGTAATTGTAAAAGATAAAGAATTAGTAGATATTCATCAAGTGGTAGAAAAGATTGAAGCTGCTTTTGACTATCCATATTTTATTAAACCAGCTAATGCAGGATCATCAGTAGGTATATCTAAAGCTAAAAACAAAGAAGAGTTAGTCGATGGTTTAAGAGAAGCTATGAAACATGATAAAAAAGCATTAGTTGAAGAAACTATTGTAGGTAGAGAAGTAGAAACAGCTGTATTAGGAAATGAAGAGGTAAAAGTTTCAGGTGTGGGTGAAATTTTAGCAGCAGCGGAATTTTATGATTTTGATGCAAAATATAATAATGCAGAATCAAAAACGGTAGTAGATGCAGATTTACCAGAAGAAACAAAAGAAAAGATTAGACAATACGCAAGAGATGTATTTGATGCAGTAGAAGGAAAAGGTATTTCACGAATTGATTTCTTTGTAAAAGAAGATGGTGGAATTATATTTAATGAGCTTAATACATTACCAGGTTTTACATCTATTAGTATGTATCCAATGCTTTTTAAAGCAGCAGGTATTGAAATAACAGAACTTATAACTAATTTAGTTGAACTTGCAAGCTTATAATTAAGTTCATAATAGACATATAGTATAGAATATAATAAGGTTATTTGTGATAGAATATGTACCGCAAATAACCTTATTATATTGCTAGGAATATTATATAATTAATTAAATTTATGATTAATAAACGATAGTATAGAGGAAAAGTTAATGAAACAAGTAACAATAAAAGTATATGATAAACAAACATACGACACACATTTTGATACAAATGAAGTAAGTTATAAAGGTCAACTTGCTTTTAAAAATGATGGAATATTTATTACTTATAAAGAAACTGAAAATAATGTTACTACAATGATAAAAGCTAAAGATAATAAAATATCTGTAAAACGATATGGTGGAATGAAAGCAGATTTATCTTTTGATAAGGAAATGCCACATAAAACAATTTATTATACACCATATGGAGAAATGGAAATTCAAATAAAGACACATAAATGTGACACGTATATTTTAGAAAAAGGGATTAAAATCTATATTGAATACTCTATCTGGATGCAAGATAAAAAAGTAAGCGATAATATATATATGCTTGTAGCCAACTAATAAATGGGGACAGGTCTTTAAAATTCATGTTTGATACCCAAACATGAATTTTAAAGACCTGTCCCCATAAACTTAATATATGGTTGAACCGATATATAAGACAGGGTTATAAATACAATAGGAGGTAGAGTGTATGAAGAAACGATGGTTTATGATGGGTTCTATGATGCTAGCTGTGAGTATAGGTTTAAGTACAATGGCTAGTGTACCAGTATATTATGATCAACAAGAATATATGGATACATTATATGACAATTATTCTGAAGACCGAGGAATTGTTATAGAAAACAATCCTCAATTAGGATATATAACATATAGAAATAGTAATGGGGCAACAATTACAAGAAGTTATTATGCTAATGAAATTAGTGTAGAAAAGCAACCTTATTATGAAACTGAAGATAAAATCGGTTATTTAGATGAGATGTTCCCTTATTTTAAATATGATTCAAGAGATACGACAATAGGAAGCATTAAAGCTGGTGATTGTATCTATATTAGGATGGATAAAGATAAATATGTTACATATATTAGTGCGTACAATGATTATATAATGCGTTATGCTAAAGTAAATACATTTAATTTTAATTCGGAAGGTGCAACTAATATTATTCTTGAAGATGAAAAAGGAAATATTTATTCATATGATTTAGATTTATCAACTCCTGTGACTAAAGGTGGTGTACCTGGTTCAATTAGTATAATTAAGCCTGGTGATTGGGTGAAAATATTAGTTTCACAAAAGATATTAGGTGAAGGAATTATAGAAGAAAATATAGAAGAAGTTGTCGTTGATAATGACACACGTATTATTTCTAATATTTATAGAGGGCAAGTTACTGCTATTGATAAATATAAGAACCTATTAAATTTGAAGAATGCACAAGCATTAGGAAAGCTTAATTGGGGAAGTTATAATAATTTACTACGTCTTAATATTAATACACAAAATATAAAATCCTACTTAATTGGTAATCAGGTTTCATTAGATTATATAAGTAGAAATCTAAAAAATGCCCAAGGATATGCATATGTTGCTGCTGAAAATTACAAGGGGAAAGAGTATGCAGCTAAAATAAATTTCCAAAGTAAGTTACAAAACACATTGGAACCATCCACAGTAACATATGCTTCATCAGGAGTTATTAAATTATTATCAGGAGAAACTTTATATGTTGCAGAAGATGCAATTATTGTTAGAGATAATAAATTAGTTGAATCACATAATATTATGGTTGGCGATGTATTACAAGCAGTAGTAACTGGTGGAAATAAATTAGCAGTAGGAAAGGTTTCGAGTGATGTAACAACAGCATCATTAGAAGTATTTAGAGGTAGAATTAAGAAAATTAAGGATAGCGAAGAATTCCAATTTGAGACATTCTCATTATTAGACGGAAATAAATGGTACTTCCATCCAACACCACGTACATTCTCTATTGATGTAGATACTAAATTCTATGATGAAGGGGGCTATGTAGCAGGTGGAATAGAAAAATTCTTAGCATATGGTGAAGAGTCAGAAGTAGATAATGTATATACTGTAGTTGCAGTTGGTGATAAAGCACAGATGGTTGTAAAAATGCCTTATGTAACTAACGCTGCTAAGGGACAGGTCTACAAAGTTGATGATAATAGTATTGGTATTAAAGATGTGTACTACTATCATAAGAGCCAAAAGAAATGGCTTGAATATAGTAAGAAAAATATAGGAGCAACTATTAATGTAGGGGCAAATAGTATAATAATCAAGGATGGAAAGGTTATCCCTCCTAGCAAGTTACAAAAGGGTGACATTATTAGTGCTATGATATCTACTAATTTAAAAGATACAACAGGTAGTGCCGACGGTTATATTATAATTGTAGAAAATTAGGAGGAACCAATGAGAAAAATATTTGCATTAGGCCTAAGTTTTATGTTAATAACAAGTTCTATTTATGCTGCTGAAGGTGAGATGGGATATTTTGGTGGAATTAGTTCAGGTATTAAACTAAAAACATCAACAGAATTAGCACAAACAAATACAAAGAAAGTTTCAAAGTATACATTACCATATAAAGAAAATGTATATCTTTCAGGTAAAGCAGAAACAGTAGAGGGAACTATTGAAATAAAACCGGGAAAAGAGATGGATAAAGAAGCTGGTGTAGGAAGTTACACAGAATCATATGTTATGAGAGGTCAAAACGCTACTAATACAACAAGGGTAACAAGATCAATCACATTTGAAACACAATATGTATATGATGCAACTTTAAAACAAGCTAAAAAAGTATCTACAGTTAAAAAATGGAGTGAAACAGTTGTAGCAAATGGTACAACATATAAATTAGATAGTGATAAATCTAGTTATACAAAAAGTATATTAGAGGATTACACTCCAGGAGTATTGTATTATAGAGGTGATGTTCAATATGATGCTGTATATACTGCTGGAAGTAATAGTGAAGTAACAGTATCTGTATTTGGTCCTATTTATGGATATGAACAAGCATTTGCTAAATCAGAGACTCAAAGAAGAACGATTACAATAGATCGTGGAAATGGAGAAGGTTACTCAATAGAGGAAACTCCAACATATACGGTTCATAGAGATATACAGTATGATACAAATGAACCAACAGCCATTAGTATGAGTGGAAATTACAAGGAAATTATTAGAAATGAAGGTGCATTAAGCTATAATATTTTACAAGGTAGTCCAATATTATATGATGATGAGTTATCAGGTATGATTAGTGTAGAAAATACACCAACAATCGAACAACTTGCATTACCAACTAATTTAAATCTGCAAGGGCATCCTGCAGAAACACAGATTAAGAAAATGTATAGTATGAATATATTCAATGATAATGCGGCTACATTCTCACCAAATCAAGTAGTTACTAAAGGTGAGTATATTAGAATGTTAGTTACAGCGTTACAAATAGAATTGCCAGAAGATACAACTGCTAAAAAGGGGTCTTCAGGAACATCTAAAAAGAAAAAAGTAGAAGTATCACCATTTACAGATATAAGAGAGACTGATCCAAATTATAGATATGCAGTAGCAGCCTATAATGCAGGATTAATCAGTGGAGGCACCTTTGGAGGTAGTACATATTTAACAAGAGAAATGATGTATTTATATAACATTCGTGCTATAGGATTAGAAAGATTAGGATTAGCAACGATGGACGCATATACACCATTTATAGATGATAAAGAAATTTCATCATGGGCAAAGAGTTCTTTATATGCAGCTAGTAAATTAGGGATTATTACAGTAAGCAATGGGTATATTTTCCCTAAAAAATATGTAACAAAAGCAGAATGTGCAACATTCTTAGATCAATTCATAGATTATTTGAGATATGATTTACAAAAAGATTATAATGACAAAATGTTAATTAATTAGTTAATAGAATAGATAAGAAAAGGGTTATTTCACTTAATTGAAAGTGGAATAACCCTTCTTTATTTTATATCATACTAGAAGCAATATTAAAGACCTGTCCCCAAATTTATATCCCCCAAAACCTATATCCTAGAAATTAATGAGTGAGATCTTCGATAGTGGCAATGAGTTCTTGAGGAGACATTGTATTTGGTACATTAATACGTTTTAAACGTGAACTTTGAAGACCTGTCCCCGATTTGGCTAATTTGGTGATTTGGAAGTTTACACCTTGGGTTGTTAGGATTTTACGAGTGAGGTAGGTATTGCGGAACTGAGGATAGGCGAAGGTGAATGTGTCACGTTTGCCTAAATTTTGTTCTAAGATACCTTTTGAGATGGAAATGTGATATTTAACATCTCGTAGTGAGAGATGAGTAAATGGTGTATGATTGTATCCATGTGATTCGATGTCTATTAAACCGCTTGCTTCCATTTCTCTAGCTGCATTAAAGCCGAAGTGTCTATCTGTATTTTCTTGTTGCATGTAATAAGGAGATACAAATAATGTGGCCGGAATATTATATTTTTTATAAATAGGGTAGGCTAATGTATAGTTGTTGAGATAGCCATCATCCATAGTAATTAAAATTGGCTTTTCTGGTAGACCGGCCTTACCTTCTAGATAGTTTTCTAAATCATAGAAGCTAATAGGTGTGTAATTATTATCTAGTAGTCCTTTGATTTGACTTTCAAATACGTTTGTTTCAACACAGCTGTTTTCATCCTCTGGTGCAACAGTATCGGCGATTGTGTGATACATAAGAATAGGAATATATTCAGATGTATAACTAGGTTTTTGATCTAATGTATAGGTGTTTTGAAGCCTAGCTGGACGTGCCTTAACATTATCATTATTAATTATTAAATCAATACTAGGTGCTTTGATAATAGTATCTAAATTGTTATAGGCTAAAGCTTTAAAACGATTGATACCATTTGGCAATACATTAGTGTCTAATTTTAGCTCATAAGGATAATAGGCTTGTACCTTAAATAACTGTGAATTAATGCGATAGTTAATATAAGCTATATTTTCATTTTTGTCTTTAGAAGCCTTTAATAGTGGTGAATCAGGTGACATTATGATTTCTACGTCATTAGATAAAGTATCATAATCCTTTAAAGTTACATAAGGAGATTTATTTGTGATTTCTCCTGGTTTTGTTGTAATCCAAGGCTTTGAAATAAGATGCTCATAAGTACTGATATAGCGTTTATCTAAAGTTGGAAGTAGTGAAGCATTTACATCCTTAAGCCATTTATTACGACTAAGTGTAACGTAAGGTGTATAAATAGTTGTAATACGTGGATATTTGATTGCTAAATTATAATAAACATAATTAATAATTTTAGCCCCTATTGAGCTATCAGAGATATTATTTTGATAAATGACATCGTTTAGTATTAAAGTAATAGAATCATCCAATGTATTATAAATCTTATCAAGTGTTTTTAAATCATCAATTGAGGAAATAGTGAACCCCATATACGAACTATTTAAGCTTTGGTATTTTTTGAGCGTATGATTTAAAGAGCTGCTAGAAATCTCAGTTTGAACGTAAGGAATAAGCTGAACGTTGGATAAGTTATTAGCCTTAAGTGTAGTATTTAAGTCTGCAAAAATATCAATATAAGCTCCAGTAGTAATATTTTCTGCAGGTAACACAGACAAAAATATAGCGTTATTATTTGAAGGTAAACTATTTGATAGTAGTTGAAGGTCTTCTAATAATTTATTTGTGTTTGATTCTAAGTCTTGTGTATCAATAGATAGATTAGGTGAAGAAATGGAGTCGAAGGAATTATTAATAATCCCCATAGTTACTTCATGCTCATAGGGTAGAATAGACGATAGGGTAAATACTGGTTTGGTATCGGGTATTAATTGCATAATATCTACGGACTTATTGTAGCTTTGCCAAATAGGCCAAGTTATAAATATTAAGCATATAAGTATAAGTGATAAAATAAATATTAAGCTAAACTTAAGCTTGTTTTGATATAGTCTTTTTTGGTTAGAAGACATAATAACCTCCAATATAGTATAGTATTGGTTATATTATAATGCATATTTATATGAAGCTACAATAAAGCTATAGCAATATATTTTCGTTGCTTTTAAAGGGGAAAAAATATAAAATTAATGTTAGAATTTAGTTGAAAAATAAGTACTTGTTTATAAGGACACAAGTAGCTAACAATAAAGGAGGCAGATATGCAGGGAATGTTAGAAAATGAAAAAGTCCAGCAAGAAGTACAGAATACAAAACAAAAACTCAGAATGGGCACAAGAAAAAAAATACAACTTAATTGGATATGCACTATAGCACTTATACCTATAATTGCTATGTTTATTACACTTTCAACATTTTATATACAACCAGGTTCATCTAGAGCGGTTTTAAAACTAATAGGTGAACAACCACTTATATTATTAGTCAATTATTTACCCCCACTTATAGCGCTCATATTATTATATTTTGTAATCAATAATTTATTTTATGCAGCAGCAATAACCAGTTTTATCTTTAATGCAGGTTCTCTAGTGAATAGATTAAAAATTGAACTAAGAGATGATCCGTTTGTACCAAGAGACTTTCAATTAGTTCAAGAAGCAGTGAATACAGTATCAGATTTTCAAGTAAAAATAAAATATGATTTATTAGCATTAATTATTTTAGCGGTAATAATGTTTTTAGTAATAGGATATTTTATAAAAGCAAAGAAATTGAAAGGACGTACACGAATTATAGGATGTGTAATTGTAGTAATAGTTACATTCTTTGCAAATAAATATATTTATAGTTCAAAACAGGTATATTACAATAAACTTCATGTAAGTAATAGAAGTTATATTAGTAGGGTATTTAATGAGTTAGGATTTACATATTGTTTCTTATATAATTTAAATAGTTACCCTGTAGAAAAACCAGCAAATTTCTCAAAAGAAGAAGTTGAAGATCTTATAAAAACATATACAACTTCAGAAAGTGCAATGCCAGAAGAAAAGCCTAATGTCATATTCATTATGAATGAAGCATTTTCAGATATAGGTATGAATGAAGTCTTTACTTATACACCAGAAGAAGATCCATATAAATATTGGAGAGAAATTACACAATCAAAAAATAGTATAGCAGGACATATTGTAGTGCCTGGTTTCGGTGGTGGAACAGCTAATACAGAGTTTGATGTTATGACAGGTATGCAAACAAACATGTTAAATAGTGTACCGACATCTGCATTTAGAGTAGTGGGTAGAAACACACAAACAATTGCCAGAGTACTTGCGGGAAATGACTATCAAACATTATTTATGCATCCAGGGGATAGTTGGTTCTACAATAGATACAGCGTATATAAATATTTTGGTATGACAGAAAGTATTTTTAACGAAGCCTTTACTAAAGAAGATAAAAAAGGGAATATGGTTGCAGATAGCGTATTAACACAGCGTATTATTGAACAGTTTGAAGCACATACAGCTGATGATTCAAAAGGACCTTTATTCTCATACATTACATCTATTCAAAATCATATGCCATATACTGTAAGAAAATATGGTGATTTACCAATAGCAGATGTAAAAGTATCAAAAACTATTTCACAAGAGGCAAAAGACTTTTTATCTGTATATATGGAAGGTATTAGAGATGCTAACCAAATGATTAAAGATCTTACAGATTACTTTGAAGCACAAGATAAGCCAGTAGTATTAGTGTTCTTTGGCGATCATTTACCAAACTTAGGAGATAACTACTTATCATATAAAGAATTAGGAGTAAATGTAGGTGATGAAACAAGTGTAGAAAATATCATTAATACATATTCAACGCCTTATGTAATTTGGTTAAATGAACAAGCAGCTCAAATGATTAATTTTGAAGAGAAAAAAGAAACTCTAGATTTACCAGAGGATAATCGAATTAATGCCAACTATTTAGGTGGAATGGTATTAGAATTACTAGGTTATTCAGGACAAGATCCATTCTTCGATTATATTAATGAATTAAGAAAAGAAGTTCCGGTTATTTATAAAGAAAATTATAAAACCATTGATGAAGGGTATACAAAAGAACTAGAAGAATATGAACAGACAAAAGTTAGTAACTTTAAAAACTGGGAATATTATAAAATGAGATTTGAAAAAGTAGAATAAAATTTGAAAGAAAAAAGAGGGAATTTTTTATAAATTTCCTCTTTTTTCTTTTATAAAAAAGTAGTAATATAAAAATAGAACATATGTTCGATTTGCGTTCAGGTATAAATACAGGGAGGAAAAGTTATGGAGGAACGAGAAGAGGCTAATAAGATGGTTATAGGTCAATCTAAAAATAAAGGAATTGTTGTAATGCCTTTGGAATTAGATTTTGGAGCAAGCCATCAAGTTATAGAAATACAAAAAGATTCAAATTGTAAAGCATTACTAGGTTATAACCTAGATGACGAAAAAATGATTTTATTAAAGGAAGCGTTAAAAAGAGCTGATAAAGTTTTAGTATATCGATTAAATACAGGAACACATGCAACCTATGTAAGTAGAAATTTTAGGATAAGTGCTAAAAGTTCGGGGAGTAGAGGTAATGATATATCAGTAAAACTTATTCCATTTACGAGAGAAAATTGGGGACAGGTCTACAAAAATGATAATGAAGAAGAGTGGGGACAGGTCTACAAAAATGGGGGTGAGAAAGAAAATGAGGGACAGGTCTGCAAAGCTGCTGTTGTGACGTTGATTAAAGGAGAGTGTGTGGATTGGCAAGTGATTGATGGGGAGACAGAGGTTCGAAATAATGATTATGTGAGCTTTCTGGGGAATATTGAAGAGGTGTTAATGGGAGAAGAGAGAGAGTTAGTATTAAGTGGGGGAAATAGTTATAAGGCTAAGGAGTCAGATTGGGAGGAGTTCTTTGAAACTATAAGAGGGTATGAGTGGTGTGTTATGGGGGTAACGGAAGAGCTAATTAAGATAAAGCAAAGGACAACGGAGTTTATTAGAGAGTTGAGAGAAGCAGGACGAAGTGTATATGGTGTAGTAGCCAATTATGAGGTGGCAAATTGTATGGGGATTATTTCTATTGCAAATGGGGTTAAACTTGAAAATGGACATGTATTAAATAGAAATGAATGTGTTGCATGGATGGCTGGAAAGATGGCTAGCTTTAAATTAAAAGCAGATGAAGTGGATAATATTTACGAAGGGGCAATCGATAGTGATAAAAAAGTTACACGTGCGCAGCTTAATAAATGGACAAAGCAAGGACAGATCATATTTTATAAAGTAAGAAATCGTGTAGCGATAGTAGAAGATGTTAATACATTTAAGGCTTTTACACCTAAATGGGGAGAGGTATATAGGGAAAATGCTTTTATCAGGTTAGTAGATATTATGAAAGAAGATTTTCATAAGTTAATGAGGATTTATTATGTAAGAGATATTAGACTAGGGAAGAGCAGAGAAGAAAGCAAAATATATTTTAAAGAGATTTGCAGTAAATATCTTTGTGCATTACAGAGTAGAGGAATATTATATGAAGTTAATGTGGATAGGGATTTAGAAGTGTTTTTGGCAGAGGATGTAGAAGGAATAGATATTAGCCTAATTTTAAAAGCTGATAAGATTAAAGATAAAACATATGTGGAGATTCCGTATAATAGCTTAATAAGCTAATAAAATGATAAATCAATAAGTTAATAGGTTTATAGATTGACAAGCTATAAGCTTATAGAGTTGTAAGTTAATGGAGTTATAGATAGGTAGATAGATAGATGGCAGGCAATTAATAAGATGAGGGGGTAATAAACTAATAGAGTCATAACTTTAGAAATTGATAGAGTAGGATACCTATAAAGTACAAGGAGCAGAGTGTAGTGAATGGCTGTATAAGTAATTGATTGAACGAGTTATACGGTCATTTTAAGATTGTAGGGTGTTTTAGTAAGACACAAGTATAGTTGCAGTAAATAGACAAGATAAAGTTTGATATAGAAAAGTAGGGAACAGCGGTGGGGGAATAGTGATCAGGAAATGAGAAATGCATGAGACATAAGAGTGTGTAAGAAGTATGTGAGATGGAATGAGAAATATATGAACTTGCATAAGAAAAAGTACATATAGAATAAGAACTATAAGTTATAGAATTGAAGTGAGATGGTGGAGATATTAGTAATGGCTAATAAGATGTAGTTTAAGTATAAGAGGAAAACTGAAATAACGGATTAAAATCATACAATGATTTAAAGTAGGAAGTTATACGGACATTGAAAGATAAATAAAGTGAGGTTGTATCAAAAAAATATTAAATAAATGTTAATTTTGTTAAGTAATTATTGGTAAAATAAACTACAGTATAATATATAAAGTTATATGCATATCAAGGCATAAGGCCTAGTTTAACATTAAAGTGGTAATCATTATAAATGATAAGAAAATATGTATAACTCGCTATTCCAGTAAATGGCTGTTGAAATAAAAGAAGGCCTTAAGCTATAATAAGGTCACGGAACACAGAGGTGTTCGAAATCGCAAAATGTAAAAAAGAGATTACAACATATTACAAAGTATTACATAAATATTAACTATGTAATATGTAAATATAAAAGATAGAATCACTCAGTTAGTTAGTAGGTATGTACTAAATATAGCACTTTAAATTTAACAGATACACAAATCTCTTGGATATATGTATTTTGCAAAACTTATAACTTACAAACAAACTTAAACTCAGACATAATTAGGAGGACTAGACAATGAAATTACGTCAAAAATTAGCAGTAGTTCTTGCATCAGCAATGGTTGTATCAGCTGTGCCAGTTGTAACAATGGCAGCTTCAAAAAACAGCTTAACAAAAGAAACTCTTAACTTAGCAAAAGATGAGATCACAACATCAAACGCAGTTAAAGTTGAATTCAAAGATAGCAAAGAAGGACAAAAAGAAGTATTCTATTTAGAACTTGAAAATGCAGAATGGAACTTCACAACATTAGATTCAAAAGATGGTACAGTAAACGGAGACATCGTAACATTCGCAAACGGAACAGTTTACGAAAAACAATCAGATGAAATCGTTAAAGTAACATATACAGTAGATGCTAAAAAAGAAGCTTACTTCCCAATCATGGCAGAAGTAACAGGTGGAGACGCTAAAGTATCTATCGTAACAAAAGGTGGAAATACAACAGTATCTAACGGAACATTCGTATTCGCTACAACAAGCGATGCTAACGTAGTTGTAACAGTTGATACAAAAGAAAAAGACCTTCCAACATTATACACAGAAGGTACAATCGCTGATATCAAACTTACAGAATCAATGAAAGGTGCATTCGCAGCACTTGAAGATGATGAAAGAGAAGTAAAACTTACACTTGAAAACAGTGACTTCGAATTCGTAAACGCTGGTACAGTAGAATTCACATACGGTTTTGCAGGTCAAGGTAACGATACAGCTTCAGTAGTAGCTAAAGTTAACTCAAAAGACAAACAAACAATCGTAGTGACATTACCACAAAACTTAAAAGCAGACTCAATCGGTCAAATCAAGCTTAAAGATATTAAAGTAAAATCTACAGTTAAAAACCCAGAAGCAGGAGATTTAACAATTTCTGTTGATGGAGACGCTGTTAAAAATGCAACAGATCTTAAAGTAGCTAAAATCACATCTTACGGAAGCGAAATCGAAGTAAATGAAGATGATGCAGTAGAAATCAAAGCTGGTGAACAAAAAGAAGTTATCTTTACACTTAAAGAAGCTGAAAAAGGTTCATTCGTAAATGGTCGTGACGTTGACTTCGTAATCAACAAAGGTTTCTTCATGAACCAAGTTGAAGACAAAGATGGCGAATTCGATGAACAAGCTACAATCGAAGCAATGCAAAAAGCAGTAAAAATCAAAAACACAACAAACGGTTCAGCTCTTACAATCACAGATGTAGAAGTAAATGATGATGATAAAGTAGTAGGTTTCACAGCAACTATGGTATCAACAGATGCTAAAGATGAAATCGAAGTAAAAGCTAACATTACAGCTGGTCTTGAAGAAGAAGGTGATGTAACACTTACAGCTTCAGGTCGTGCCTTAGAAAAAGAAATCAGTGGTGTAATCACATCAATCAAAAAAGTATTAACAGTAAATACAGAAGCAGCAGTTCTTAAAGTAGGTCTTCAAGGACAAAAAGCTGGTAAAATCACTTTAACAGAAGCTGAAAAAGGTATGTTCAAAAACGGTAAAGAAATCGTTCTTACAGTACCAGTAACAAACGGAATCACAGTTAAAAAAGCACCAGTAGTTAAAACAACAGCTGGTGACATCCAAATGGATGACGCTAAAGTATCTAAAGTTAAAACAGATGCTGATGGAGATAAATACGTAGAAATTACTATCCCAGTAAAACGTACATCTAAAACAGCTTCAACAATCGAAATCTCTGATATCGAATTCACAACAGATAGAACAGCAGCAGAAGGTTCATATGATGTAACTCTTGGTGGTTCAGCACTTTCAGCTACAGAAACTATCGAATTAGAAAACTTCTTAGTAATCGGTACTCCAAACACAGAAGATTTAGGAGCAAATGGTTTAGCTAAAGGAACATCTAAATTCGTAATCGGTGAAAACAAATACACAGTAAACGGTGTAGAAAAAGAAATGGATGCTAGATCTTATGTTCAAGATCCAGGATACACAATGGTACCAATGAGATATGTTGCTGAAGCATTCG
>USPX01000015.1 GCA_900556665.1 uncultured Eubacteriales bacterium | reverse complement strand
GCTCTAAACATAAATAAGTGTTAAGAGATGGGGGCTTTTTTTATGAATAAAATGAGGAAGAGTAGATACTTGATACTACTATTTGTAGTTTTAGGATCAATGACATACATAGGGGCGAGTAACCATATCAAAAGTGATGAGATAGCAAGGCTTTATAAATTAATAAACCTTAATGAGATTACATATGAGCAAGTAACTGTAAATATTAAAGGTATTACAGAGAATATGAGAATGCCTTCTAGCATATTAAATGAAAGAAGAATCGAAGGAGAAAAGACATTAGCAGCAGTTCAAAGGTTAGAAGGTAAGGAAAATACACAATATACTTTAAGCATTAAAAACGAAACTAGAAATGAAGAAACCACCGTTTATAATATGCAGATTCAAGGATTACAAAACCTAGCTGAGGTAGAGGAGATAAGAAATGCCACAATTACACTTTTTAAAGAGTGGCAAGTAGATACGAAAGAAATGATTAGCTTCATTGGTACTGTAAAAGGTGAGTTAAATGAAGGGCAAAGAGAGATTTATAAAAATCAGCTTTTTAAAGCTTTACAAGGAAAATATGTAAATAGTTATCAAGATGATTACAATATGACAACTACTGCTTATTACGGCTATACACCTCTTGTTGATGACTATACTATGAATTTCACAGGTAAAAGAGTTAATATGCAAATTGCATTCACATACAATGAAATTCAAAATGTGACTCAACTTATTATTGCTTTCCCATTTTATAATGCACCCTATTAAAACTAGGTCATCATTTTACACATATATATTTTATGCCTTCATATAATGTAATAATAAGTACAAGTTAGGTGGGGGGAGTATGATGAAGCAACTAATGAAGGCATGTGCTATGGTAGGCATAAGTTTGTTTTTAATTCCTATCATTATTATATATGGCAGTGGTTACAATAGACAAAATATGTTAGCAGAAATTAGGGCAGAGCAAATCAGTCAAACGGATGAGGAGTCAATGCTCTTAGACGAGTCACTTATTATCCCTATTTTAGCTAAAGAAATATCCTATAAATATGAATATGAAGCCATTAAGGCACAGGCTGTTATTATAAGGACATATATGGCGAGAAGAGCTTTGGGGATGCAAGCAAAGCTAGCACTTAGTGGCTATACAGAAGAAGAAATGAAACAGCTTTGGCAAAATGAATATGAGAGTATTTATGAAACTTATAAAGAAGCTGTAGAAGAAACGAAGGATCAAATGATGTTTTATAACGGACAACCTATACAACCTTTATATCATAAATCTAATGGTGGACTTACAAGGAATGCCAAGGATGTATATGATGTAGAAGTACCATATTTAGTTAGTGTAGAAAGTCAAGATGAAGCAAGTAATAAACAGGTGAAGCTTAGTAAAAGTAATATAATCGAAGCACTGTCTAAGAAATATCCAGAATTAGTTGCTAGTGAAAAGAACTTAGAAAATCAGATTCAAGTTATTGAAAAAGATGAAGCAGGATATATTAAAAGTATTCAAGTTGGTAATGTTATTTTAAATGGAGAAGCATTTAAAACATTATTAGGTTTAGAATCCAGTAATTTTAAAATTTATTTATCTGGCGACTATTTTATATTCGATGTTGTAGGTAGTGGGATTGGTCTTGGACTGAGTCAAAATGGGGCCAATGAGCTTGCAAAACAAGGAAAAGATTATAATGAGATATTAAATTATTACTATTCGGGAGTAGAGATAAAAACATACAGCGAAATGAGTAAAAATAATTAAAAAAACCAATTCATTTGAATAATAATGAAAAACTCTGGCGATAATCTAGACGTCGGAGGTGTAAATATGAAAATGAATAAGATTACACAGTTTTTAAAAAGAAATGTGTTTTACATTTCAATGGGAGTTGTGATTGTTGGTGCGCTTGTAGCTGTATTACTTCTACCTAGTGGTGGAAATGTACAACCTGACACAAATATCCCAAATAAACAAGTGGCTGGTAAGGTGTCAGAGGACTATGAAGGCGAAAAGATTATCGTAAATGATGAAATGCCAACAGAGGAAGAAATGACATCAGGTGATGAAACAGATATATCAGAAGAGAAATCTCTTGAGCCAGAAGACATTCAAGAACAAGCACAAGTAGAAGAACAAGCTACTACTGAAGAAGAAACAGAAGTAGCACCTACTCCAGAAGCAACTACAGTTCCAGAGACAGAAGATGAAGCATTAAATATAGAAGCAGCAGTTAGTGACGAATCAGTATCTTTATTTGTAAATCCTGTAGAAGAAAATACTCCTGTAGTTATTGACTTTACTGGAGATAGATTGATAGAGAAGCTAAAGGAAATCAAGGTAAGGCAATTCCTGAACATTACTATGGTGTTTGCTATAATGCTGACAGTGGTAGTAAGATTTATGCAATTGCAGATGGTACAATTGAAGCTATCAAAGAAGATAGTAATGATCTTAGAGACATGTACAAAAACTTTGATAGTTCAATTCCAAATATAGGTCAATGTGTAGTTTTAAAGCTTGAAAACGGTGATGAAGTTATTTATGGACTTTCAGATGGTAAAATGAGTAATGAGCTTCATGAAGGTCAAACAGTTCAAGCTGGTACTGTATTAGGAGAAGCAGGAGACTTTATGCATTCTTTTAAAGCTGAACAAGGTAATGTCTTTTTACAAGTAATACATGATAACAAATCTGTTGACCCAATCCAATATATCGAAACAGCTGAAAAATAAGGAAAGCAGGCTAGCACTTAAGGTGTTTTAGCCTGTTTTTTATTTAGTTACAAATATGTATAAATTTTTAAAGAGAATAAGCCCTAATTTGTAATAAGTAGGAAGTGCTATGCATACATATAAATCAAGAGTCGTGTTAAGGGGGACCTTTTCTTGAAAGCGTATATAGAAGAGAGAGCAGTAGAGGCTGCTAAATTTATCATTACTTATAACGCTACTGTAAGAGAAACTGCTAAGAAGTTCGGTATTAGCAAGAGTACAGTGCATAAAGATGTAACTGAGCGACTTGAAAAGATAAATCCAAAGCTTGCTAATGAAGCTAGAAAAGTTTTAGAACTTAACAAAGCAGAAAGGCACTTAAGAGGGGGACTTGCAACTAAAGAAAAGTATTCAACTATTATGAAATAGTTTAAATATGAGGTTAGTAGGGAGCGATAGTATAAACCTACTAACCTCATAAATATTTTCTAGGTAAAAAGACTAAGAAATACATATAAGTTTTATGCAAATTGGAATGAATAAATGCTATAATATTTGAGGAATTACACATAGAAGAAGTTAATCAAAGAAAATATAAAATATATAAGAGATTATTACTAATAAAAGGAGAAATTATATGTTTGGAATGGGCGCTGATATAGGAATAGATTTAGGTACAGCATATGTACTTGTTTATGTAAAAGGAAAAGGAATTGTACTACGTGAGCCATCAGTAGTAGCAGTTAAAGAAAAAACAAATGAAGTCATTGCAGTAGGTGAAGAAGCTAGAGCAATGATTGGTAGAACACCAGCTAATATTAGAACAATTAGACCATTAAGACAAGGTGTTATTTCGGATTATGACGCAACAGAAGCCATGCTTAGATACTTTATTCAAAAAGCAATTGGTCATAGACTTGTAAAGCCAAGAATTGGAGTATGTATTCCAAGTGGTGTAACAGAAGTAGAAAAAAAAGCAGTAGAAGATGCTACGAGACAAGCTGGAGCTAGATTTGTAGATACTATCGAAGAACCTATTGCAGCAGCTATTGGAGCTGGTATTGATATTTCAAGACCTTGCGGTAGTATGATTGTTGATATTGGTGGGGGAACAGCTGATATTGCCGTTATTTCTTTAGGGGGAGCAGTAGTTAAAAGATCACTTAAAATTGCAGGGGATGAGTTTGATGATACAATTATCAAATTTATGAAAAAGAAATATAGTATTCTTATTGGGGAAAGAACAGCAGAAGAAATAAAAATTAATGTGGGAAGTGTATATAAAAGAGATGTTCCTGCCGAAATAGAAATAAGAGGTAGAGATTTAGTATCGGGACTTCCTAAACATGTAACAGTTAATTCAGAGGAAATTAGAGAAGCGTTAGAAGAAAGTGTTCAGGGAATCATTGATGGTATTCGCAGTGTGTTAGAAGAAACACCACCAGAACTTTCTTCTGATATTTCAGATAGAGGAATTGTACTTACAGGTGGTGGTAGTCTGATATATGGACTTGATAAACTTATTACAGAAGCAACTGGAATTCATACAGTAATTGCAGAGGATGCTATGAGCTGCGTTGCTATAGGAACTGGTATGTGGGTTGAATATAGATACGCAAAAGGTAGCAAAGAAGAATAAACTATCAAAAATAGAGGGTGGATGAAATATGGTTAAGGGTTTGTATACGGCAGCAACAGGAATGAACGTACAATCTAAAAAGATGGATGTTATTTCTAATGACTTAGCCAATGTAAATACTACAGGATACAAGAAGGATACAACTGTTATTAGTTCTTTTAAAGAAATATACATGAAGAGAATTAATGATATGCAGCACAATCAGCCTAACAATGAACAAATTGGTTCAATGACTTTAGGCGCAAAAGTTGCAGAGGTATATACACAATTTACACAAGGTTCAGTGAGAAATACAGGAGAGGTTTCAGATGTAGCGATTCAAGGTGATGGATTTTTCGTAGTCAATACACCAAATGGAGTAGCTTATACACGAGATGGAAACTTTAGTATTAATCAAAATGGTGATTTAGTAACAACTGAAGGTTACAGTGTTATGGGACAAGAAGGTCCAATTAGTTTTGGAGAAGACTTTTTAAGCCAAGGTGGAAATGTTGTTATTAGAGATAACGGAGAAGTTTATTTAAACTCTGAGTATATTGATACACTGGATTTAGCAGATTTTGAAGATAAAAGGGCATTAACTAAGATGAATGATAACTTATATAGTAGTACAGCACCAAGAACAGAATTTAAAGGTGAATTGTTACAAGGATTTTTAGAGACTTCTAATGTTAATTCAGTAACATCAATGGTAGATATGATTACAGTTTCAAGAGCATATGAAGCTAATCAAAAAGTATTACAAACACATGATTCATTATTAGGTAAAGCAGTTAACGAGTTAGCTAGACCATAAGAGATAAAATAGGAGGTAAATAAACAATGGTAAGAGGATTATGGACAGCTGCATCAGGGATGACAGCTCAACAATTAAACGTAGATACAATTGCAAATAACTTAGCAAACGTTAATACAGTAGGTTATAAAAGGGAAACAACAAACTTTAAAAGTTTATTATATGCTAATTTAGCAAGTACAGCTGATAATACAGCACCATCTACGTCCCAAGTAGGTCATGGTGTGCGTGCACTTGCAAATTCGCGTAACTATTCATCTGGAACACTTACACAAACAGATAATCCAACAGATTTAGCGATTCAAGGTGAAGGGTTCTTTGTAATTGATAAAGGAAATGATACTGTAGCTTATACAAAAGATGGTAGTTTTAGAATGTCTTTATTAGCCGATGAAGGTGCATACGCACTTGTAACTTCTGATGGTAATGCAGTTATGAGCACAGAAGATGAATCGATTATTATTGGTGGAGATGTGCCTGTTGAGAAGGTTAAGATCGACCAAGATGGTTCAGTGTATTACATGGATCAAGAAACAAATACAAGGATGGATATTGCACAAATTAAAATGGTGCAATTTGCTAATAGACAAGGGCTTGAAGCAATTGGGAATAACTATTATGTAGAAACACCTAACTCAGGTGAACCTTTAGTAGAAGGCGAAAATGAAGAACTTAAAAGAAGTACAATTCGTACAGGATATCTTGAAGGTTCTAACGTACAAGTAGCAGATGAAATGGTTAAGCTTATCGTAGCACAACGTGCTTATGAACTTAATTCAAAAGCAATTCAAACAGTAGATACAATGCTTCAACAAGCTAATGAACTTAAACGTTAGTTAGGGGGCGGATAAAATGGATATTACAAATATTCAAGGAATAACTAGCTTGCAAAAAGATTTAATAACACAAAATAATAAACTTACAAATGGTGAATTTAGTGAAGTGCTTGAAAAAGCTATGGAAAAGGAAGATACAGATGAGCTTAAAGAGAGTTGTAAGGAAATTGAAACTTACATGCTTTCTTATGTGTTTAAGAAAATGAAAGAGTGCATGTTAACAGATGAAGGAATCACTCAAAAAGGTGATTATGAGAAAATGTTTGAAGATAATATGATAGATGCACTTTGTGAAGAGATGGTAGAAGCAGGTGGTATAGGGCTTGCAGATAGCATGTATAAGCAAATGCTCAATACATACAAGGCACAAAATAGTATGAACGATACAAAAAATAACCAATTAGAAAAGATAAATGGAAAAATATAAAATAAAAGGTTATTGACAAGTAATTATGATATCGTTATAATGAGAGAGACTTAAAACTTAATAATTTAATAATTCTTATCCAGAGAGGTGGAGGGACAGGGCCCTATGAAACCCGGCAACCTAGTTTAATACTAAGGTGCCAATTCCCACGTATATACATACGTAAGATGAGGATCAATGAACGAATAGCAAACCTCATTCTTAGAATGAGGTTTTTTTATTAGAAAAATAGCCTTTCTAGGCTGTTTGCTTAGTTTCAGGAATTCTACAAAAGAAAAAGGAGGCTATGAAAAATGGCAAGAAGATTATTTACATCAGAATCAGTAACAGAAGGGCATCCAGATAAAATTGCAGACCAAGTGTCAGATGCAGTTTTAGATGCGATTTTTGAGAAAGACCCAAATGCACGTGTTGCTTGTGAAACAGCACTTACAACAGGGTTAGTATTAGTAATGGGTGAAATTACTACTAACTGTTATGTAGACATTAACAAAGTCGTAAGAAATACAATTAATGAAATAGGGTACAACGCACCAGAATATGGTTTCGATGGACACTCTTGTGGCGTAATTGTTGCCTTAGATGAGCAATCAGCAGATATTGCTATGGGTGTAGATAAAGCACTCGAAGCTAAAAAAGGTGAAATGACAGATTCAGCAATCGAAGCAATCGGAGCAGGAGATCAAGGTATGATGTTCGGTTTCGCATGTGATGAAACACCAGAACTTATGCCAATGCCAATTTCACTTGCACACAGATTATCAAAAAGATTATCAGAAGTACGTAAAAATGGTACACTTCCATACTTAAGACCAGATGGTAAAACACAAGTAACTGTAGAATATGATGGTGACAAAGTTGTTAGAATCGACACAATCGTAGTTTCTACACAACACTCAGAAGCAGTATCTCAAGAACAAATTCATGAAGATATTATGGAATACGTTATTAAACCAATCGTTCCAGCTGAACTTTTAGATGATGAAACAAAATACTTCATCAACCCAACAGGACGTTTCGTAATTGGTGGACCAGTTGGAGATGCTGGACTTACAGGACGTAAAATCATTGTAGATACTTACGGTGGTTATGCAAGTCACGGAGGTGGAGCTTTCTCAGGGAAAGATCCAACAAAAGTAGACCGTTCAGCAGCTTATGCAGCAAGATATGTGGCTAAAAATATTGTAGCAGCAGGACTTGCTAAACAATGTGAAATTGAACTTGCTTATGCAATTGGTGTAGCTAAACCAGTATCAGTACTTGTTAATACAAAAGGTACAGGTATCGTAAGTGATGAAAAACTTGTTGAGATTGTAAATAAACACTTCGATCTTAGACCAGCAGGTATCATTAAAATGTTAGACCTTAGAAGACCTATCTACAAACAAACAGCAGCATATGGTCACTTCGGTCGTACAGATGTAGATTTACCATGGGAAAGAACAGATAAAGCTGAAGCATTAAAAGCTGAAATTTAATTTAAACAATAGAAAGCTAATTTTAGCAATAGAGAGTTAATAAAAAAGTTAGTGGTGGAGTATATAAGGTGGCTGTGATAGAGAATTCATAGCCACCTTTTTTTAGGTTTATTAGCTGGTAAAATTAAAACCGAAACGTACTGTAATATATTTGAAATAGGGATATGTATTGAAAAAAGATTGAAATTATTATAATATTTAGAAGTGTGAATACTTAGAAAAGGAGAATAGAATATGAAAAAGAAATTATTAGCTTTAGTCATGGTAGTTTTAACAGCTATTATGATGATTGGTTGTAGTAAAACAGGCTTAAGTTTACTTGATGAATTTAACAAGTTCTATGCTTGGGAAGCTAGTGAGTATAAGGGAGACGTTGTATTTACATTAGAAGCAGGTGGCGTAAAAGTTAATGTTACTGCAGAAATGAGTGGTTATGCAAATCAAAAAGAAAACTCTGCAGAAGCTACTTTAGTACTTAAAAAGTTAGAAGCAGAAGGAGAAGTATTAGATTTATCTAGTGAAATAAAACTTTCTCCAATCAAAGTAATGGTTAAAGACAATAAAGTCTATATGAGTAAATCATACTTTGAGGATTTATTTAATTTAACAGGAATGGAAACTACTAAAGAATTTAAAGCGATTACATCTGAATACATAGGAATTGATTATCCAGGAATGGACCTATCTAAAGAATTAAATACTCAGTACCTTGATATGTTCAAAGACATTAAAACAGATATTGAGATTGCTCAAAATGATAGAACATACACAATAGAATTAACAGATGAAAAACTTATTGAAGCAGGAAAAGAATTTATAACAGTATTCTGTACAAGTGATTTATTCAAAACAAGTATGATTGCAACAGGTCAAATGACAGAAGAAGATTTTACTGAACTTGAAAAAGAATTAACAGCTGGTATGGACGAAGTTGTAAAAACAATTCAACCAATGATTAAAGGTAGCAATGCAAAAGTAGAATACAAATTTGCAGATGATAGCTTAAAAATGGATGATGAATTTAACTTAGTTTTAACTGTAGATGAAGAAAAGGTAGCAGTTAACTGTAAACTAACAGCAGACTACAAAAAAGCAGTAGCGAAAGAAGTAAAAGTTCCAGAAGGTACAGTAGTATATACAATGGATGAACTTACAGATATAATGACAGTAAAAGCAGCTTATTTTGATGAATCAGAAGTAATTGTTAAGGGGAATACTATTTATGTACCACTTAAAGATGCAATGTCTCAATTAGAGATTCCAGTAAAATATGATGGTAAAACAAAAACAACAAGTATCGTAGTTGATGGAAAAACAATGAAAGTAACAACAAAAGTGATTGAAGGTACATCATATGTTACACCAGCAACACTTAAAAAATTAGGTTTTACATATGAATCAGATGAGGAATATGGTTTAATTACAATTACACAAAACTAATATAAGATGACACGAGCAAGTCTAAAATAACGAAGAACCGGTTATAATTTTCTTATAACCGGTTCTTTATTATTTAGTATTCCATTTTTGCACCACTTATATATATATGTTATACTGACAAAAATGGAAGGTAAAGTGGTGAATAAAGTTGAGTGAACAAATTGTCTTAGAAGCAACAGTAGAAGATATTATTTTTCAAAATCAAGAAAATGGCTATACCGTTTGTACAATTGAATATGAAGGTGAAGAGATTTCATGTGTAGGCGAAATGGCAGGAATCCTTGCAGGTGAAGAGGTTAAGATTGTAGGAAGTTGGAGCAATCATCCAATCTACGGTAAGCAAATTAAAGTAGATCTTATAGAGCGTAGCATGCCTAAAACTGTACAGGGAATGGAAAAATATTTAGCTTCTGGTGTGATTAAAGGCATAGGTGCTAAGACTGCTAAGAAAATAGTAAAGCATTTTGGGCTAGATACTTTTCGCATTATTGAAGAAGAGCCCTTAGTACTTGCACAAATCAATGGGATTAGTGAAAAGAAAGCAGCAGAGATTGGTGAGGTTTTTCATGCCCAATATGAATTACGTAAGGCAATGCTATTTTTACAAGAGTATAATATTACAGCCACTTTTGCGGTTAAGATTTATAAACAATATAAAGATCAAACAATGGAAGTTGTTAGAAATACGCCTTATCGTTTAGTGGATGATATATTGGGCATTGGATTTAAAAAAGCAGATGAAATTGCCCATCAAGTAGGAATCGCAAGAGATGATCCACATCGTATTAAAAGTGGCGTGTTATACATTTTATCCAGCTTCTCAAGTAATGGACATACTTATGTACCAAAGGTAACTTTAATGGAAGACGCGATTAAGCTATTATTACCAGAAGAGTACAATGCTTACTTAGCAACAGGAACATTTGAACATCCTTTAATTGAAAATGCACTCATTGAATTAACCTTTGCAAAACAAATCATTATTAAAACTTATAATGATATACCTTGTGTATTCTTATCTTATCTCTACTATAGTGAGCAAGCAGTAGCTAGAAAGCTTATTGACCTTGCAAGCCTTTATCAAAAGGATACACATTTAGATGTGGAGAAAGAACTTGCACATACAGAAAAGGAGTTAGGAATTGAACTTGTAGAAGAACAAAAAGAGGCAGTACGTAGTGTGCTTTCATATGGGGTCACAGTTATTACTGGGGGGCCTGGTACAGGGAAGACAACGACAATTAATGCTATTTTACACATGTTAGAAAAAGCAGGTGAGGACGTACTTTTGGCGGCACCAACAGGACGTGCAGCTAAGCGTATGAGTGAAGCAACAGGTATGGAAGCACAAACTATCCATAGACTTCTAGAAATTAACTATATGCGAGATGATAGTGCGAAACAGATGTTCAATAAAAATGAGGACAATCCTCTAGAAGCAGATGTTATTATCGTAGATGAGATGTCTATGGTAGATATCACATTAATGAATGCACTAATGAAAGCTGTAGTTGAAGGACAGCGTCTTATTTTAATTGGGGATGCAGATCAGTTACCATCTGTAGGAGCAGGAAATGTTCTGAAGGATATTATTAAAAGTGGTCGTATTCATACCGTAAGATTGGTTCAAATCTTTAGACAAGCTTCTAAAAGTGCTATCGTTATGAATGCTCACCGCATTAATAAGGGAGAATATCCAGTTTGTAATGAAAAAGGTTCAGACTTCTTCTTTATGAAACGTGGTATGCAGGATGAAGTTAAGTCAACCATTATTGAACTCATAAAAACAAGGCTTCCTAAATATCAGGGATTTGATAGCCTTAAAGATATTCAGGTTTTAGCACCTATGCGAAAAGGTGTAGTAGGGGTTAATGAATTAAACAAAGCCATTCAAAGTGCCATTAATCCTTTCCATGAGTTAAAACCAGAAAAAGAATATCGTGGCATTATCTTCAGAGAAGGAGATAAGGTCATGCAGATTAAGAATAACTATAATACACCGTGGAAAATTCTTGGTAAAACAGGTATGCCTATAGAAGAAGGTACAGGTGTATTTAATGGAGACTGTGGCATTATCACAAGCATAAAGGAAGAAATGGAAGTATTAGTTGTAACTTTTGATGATCAGAAGGTTGTAGAGTATGAATTTAGTCAATTAGATGAATTAGAACTTGCGTATGCTGTTACAATTCATAAATCACAAGGGAGTGAATATCCAGTTGTAATTATACCAGTGCATAGTGGACCACCAATGCTTTTAAATAGAAATCTTCTTTATACAGCAGTTACACGTGCTAAGAAATTAGTAGTAACAGTAGGACTTGAGGCAACCTTACAAAAGATGGTTGATAATAACAAAGAAATTGAGCGTTATTCAAGTTTAGCATTACATTTGGCACAGATGTTATAGTACCTTATAGAAAATAATAAACAGGAAGTGAAGTGACATGGATAAAAGGCCAGAGTGGTTTGGAAAACTAGAGTGGCTTAAAAAGCTAAAGCAGGTTATTTATCCTAGAAAATGTATTCTTTGTGGTGAGATTTTAAATAAGTTAGAGTTAGGGAGCCTATGTGAGAAATGTACACCATATTTGTTAAAAGACCATATTTGTCCTAAGTGTGGTAGGCCCTATCATTTAGGTGAAGAAAGATGTTTGATATGTGGGCGATTAGATTTAACTCATATTGAACGTATTATTGCATTGTTTCCTTATAAAGAGGTATGTAGAGAATCTGTGTTAAGATGGAAATATAAAGGAATTAGACAATATGCAAAAGAGTATGCACGTTTATTTATAAACGAAGTAGGTTTGCTGGAGAAAATGCAGGTTGATGGATTAGTACCAGTGCCACTAGCACCAAACCGATTAAGTAAAAGGGGTTTTAATCAAGCTTTAGATCTAGCAAACGAAATTTATACCCTTACAGGGATTCCTGTATATGATTGCTTAGAACGTACTAAAAAAACTAAACCACAATCTCAGTGTAGCAGAGAAGAAAGATTGAAAAATATTACGGGGAGTATAAAATTTAAACATAGTACAAATTATTATCCGGAATTAAAGCAAGTAGCGATTATTGACGATATATATACAACAGGTGCGACAATCAGAGAGTGTATAAAAGTAATAAAAGAAAACTTACGCCTTAAAAATGACAATGTATATGTCATTATTGTTTGTATAGGGAAATAGGCATAAACTAACAGGAGGGGATTCGATGGAAGTAAAAGTATGTGCGCGTTGTAAAAAGATGTATCAATATATTACAGGACCTAATGTGTGTCCTAGATGTAAGCAAATTGAAGAAGAACAGTTCCAAAAAGTAAAGGATTACTTAAGAGAGAATCCTGGAGCAACAATGAATACAGTAAGCGATGCAACAAAAGTATCAGTGAAATTAATTCAAAGCTTTTTAAAACAAGGTCGCTTAGAAGTTGTACCAGGTTCACCAATGATGTTAACATGTGAAAGATGTGGTGAATCAATTATAACAGGTAAGTATTGTAATAAGTGTAAAGCACAATTAGTAGGAGAATTATCTGCTGTAGCACACGATATGACAGCTAGCCAAAAGAAGGAAGAACATAATGAACGAATGAGATTTCTCAAGTCAGATCGTATTCATTAATAAAAGGTATGAAATAATAAACAGGGGAGTAGATGTTAGAAATTTAATGTCAACTTTCCTGTTTTATTATATTTGAAGGATTTTTAATAGGAGCCCTCAAATTTTCGTTAAAGAAGCATTGAAAAAAGACGATATAATATACAGTAGTACAATAAGTAGTAAAGGAGCGGATAGTATGAGAATAGATGCGATTAATAAAATGTATGAAACCTATAAAACAAGTGGTGTCGCAAGTTCTAGTAAAGTAAACAAGACGTCAAGTAAAGATGAAGTTGCTTTATCTAGCACAGCAAAAGACTTTAGAACAATATATCAAGCATTAGCTAAGGTACCTGATGTAAGACAAGATAAGGTAGATACGATTAAAGAACAAATGAACAATAATTCTTATAATGTAAAAGCATCAGCAGTTGCAGAAAAAATGCTATCTAAATATGATATTAGAGGTTAAGGATATATGGCAGGAATAATATACGAATTTGTAGATGTTTTAGAGGCACAAATTGAATGCTATGAAGGTTTAAATCAATTAGCTAAATACAAGCAACAAGCAATCATCGAAAAAAACTTAGAACTTCTAGGAGAAGTAACAAGTACAGAAGAACAATTCGTAGGTCGATTAGGTATCTTAGATAAAAAAAGAGAAGTTCTAATGAAAGATATTGGAATAGTAACGGGAATGAATTATAAGGAAATAACGCTTACCACTATAGCCGCTAAGTTAGGTGAAACCAATGAGGTGAGTGGTAAGCTTATTTCTTTAAGAGATAAAATAAAAGAAGAACTTACAACACTTAAGAGACAAAGTGAATTAAACAAGGAACTACTGAATCAATCATTAGAATTCGTAGATTTTATGATTAATGCGATAGGGAGTACAAAAGGGTATACTCATGTAGGAAATTACGGAAAACCAGGGGAAGAACAAATGCTTGAAAGACAGCAAAGTGTTTTTGACCATAAACAATAAATATATAAAAGAGATAAAATAGTAGAGGAGAGGAAATATGTCATCAATTTCTAGTTTAGGGAAAATGGTATCGGGCCTTAAAGCTGGGCAACGCGGGTTACAGGTTACAGGCCAGAACTTAACTAATATAAATACCAAAGGATATACGAGGCAACAACTTTTACAACATGAGACGGGCTACTTAAATGTAGGGTCTAATGGTGGTCGTAACTTACAAGTGGGCTTAGGTGTAACTTGTACAGAGATTAGACAAATTCGTGATGAGCTTGCAGATATGAGATTAAGACAAGAAAATTCAGTATTAAGCTACTATCAAAATCTTAAAGCGGCAAGCAATGAAATAGAAGCAATCTTTGATGAACCTTATGGAGATACAGTCAGTGATCTACTTAATGAATTCTGGGCACAAACAGAGAAGCTTAAGACATCTCCTAGTGGTGTAGATGAACGTATAAGTTTTATTAAATCAGCGAAAGTACTTGCTGGAAAGTTAAATGAGATATCTAATAGTTTATCAGGCTATCAAGAACGAGCGAATAAGCAAGTAGAAAAATCAGTAGCAAGAGTCAATCAAATTATTAAAGATATTCAAACATGGAATGAAAAAATTGCTAAGGCAGAAATCAATGGTGATAATGCCAATGATTATAGAGACCAAAGAAATCTGTTATTAGATGAATTATCTACATACGGTGAAGTAAAGTATTATGAAGAAGCAGATAATAGGCTGCTTGTAAAATTTGAAGGACATATTGTAGTCAATAAGAAATTTATAACTACATTAGAACTTAAACAAACAGTAGAAGGAAGTCCATTTAATAAACCTGTTTGGTCAGATACTAAAGAAGATGTATTTAAAATGGATACAGAAGTTACAAGCGCTAATGGTAATGATACAGGTGGATTAAAAGCACTTTTACTTGTTAGAGGAGATAACTATGTAACAGCAGATACAACATGGGATGACATTGCACTAAATAATAACTTTAGTGTAGACAAACAAGGAAATAGTTATATGATTCCTAAGTATCATAAGATGTTAAATGATTTTGCAAATGAACTTACAGTTATGGTTAATGATGCGCTTAACGGAATGGGTACACAGGATAAAGTAGGGGTAAAAGTATTTGTACCAATAGAGATTCCACCAAGTTTAAAATCACCTGGGCCTAATGCTACTCCAGAAGAGATTTTAGAATATAACGAGGCATATAATGCATTACTTGTACCAGGAAATATTCAAGTAAATCCAAAGCTATTAGAAGAAGGTGGATATAACTACTTAGGAACATTAGACCCTAATGGTGAAGCAAATGATGTAGGTAATAATAATAAAGTAATCGAGTTACTTAATGAATGGAAGAAGAATAGAGATTGGTATAAAGATGATAGTAAGTCAGCACCATTATCTAAATGCGTTGATATTAAAACATTTTTCTCAGAGCTTATAACAGATATAGGAACAGACGGAGCTGAGTATGGTGCAAAATCAGTTGAGAAGAATATAAGTGTTGCAAATATTGAAAATGAGAGACAGGCTATGGGTGGCGTTTCACAAGATGAAGAATTTGCGAATATGCTGAAATATCAATATGCATACAATGCTTCAGCACGTGTAATTACACTATTAGATGGTATGATCGATACGATTATTAACAAAATGTAAGAAAGGGGAATATAGATGGCGTTTTTTGAATTTAATATTGCAATGAGTGGCCTATTTGCAGCACAAAGAGGGTTACAAGTTACTTCAAATAACATTACAAATGCAACAACTAAAGGATATTCTAAACAAGAACTACAACAACAAGCATCTAATCCTCTAAGTGGTGCAGGGACAGGTATGTTAGGAACTGGTGTTTCTACAACAGGCATAACTAGAGTTAGAGATGCCTATGTTGATTCTAAATTATGGCTTCAAAACACAAAGCTTGGCGAGTATAACATTAAGGTAACACAAAATTCACTTATAGAGAGTGTGTTTGGTGAACCAAGTGAAAGTGGTTTTACAAAAGTATTTAACAATATGTTTGATGCTATCAGTGAACTTAGTAAAAATCCTACTTCAGGAGAAGCTAAAATCGCTTTAAGACAAGAAATTATTAGTTTTACAAAGTATTTCAATAATGTTTCAACATCTCTTAAACAGTTCCAACAAGATTTAAACTATGAGTTAAAAGCAAAAGTACAAGAAGTAAATACTTTAGCAACACGTATTCAAAGTTTAAATAAGGAAATTTTCCAAGCTGAGATTTATGGAGATGACGCAAATACTTTTAGAGATGAAAGAGATTTATGCATTGATAGATTATCTCAGATTGGTAATGTTGAAGTAGTTCAGTATGAAGAACAAATAGATGGGAATACAGTACAAAAGTTTAAGGTAAGATTTGCAGGTCAGACATTAGTAGACCATTTAAATGTAAATACATTAAATATAGAAGTAAGAGGCGAAAAGGAAAAAGCCATTGATAAGAAAGTAGAAGAACTTGCAGCACTTCATGAAAAGCTGAAAGGTGCAAATGGTACTGATGCAACTATAATTAAAGAATCAATTGCAAAGGTAGAAGCAGAGCTAAAAAATATCAGTAGTGATATTATTATAGAAAATGGAAATGTTAATTATCTTAATAAAGAACTTTTAACAATTGATGGTAACCACACACCAACTATTCAGAAAAAAATGTATACAGGAAAACAAAATGAACAAGATATAGATGATATCTATGATGTTGTTTGGAATAGTGGTATGCGCTTTGATTTAACAGATGAAAATTTATCTGGTGAATTAAAAGGTATAGTAGATATGCGCGATGGTGGTGGAACAGGTTCTGCAGTTACATATAATGGTATACCATACTATATTAAACGTATGGACAACTACGTAAGAGAATTTGCTAAAGCAATGAATGAACAATATAGTACAGATAGAGATGGACATATTGAAATTAATACTATAACAACTTTAGATGGTAAACAAGTAAGTTATATAGAAAAAGACAAAGAAGGCAATATCATAGGTTGTTATGATGCAGATAAGAACAAATTAGTATTAACAACAGATGAACTTGAAGATGTTAAACACAATTATAATACTAAGTATAAGTTATTTACTTATGGTACAGGGGATGTACTAGGGATGCCAGAGGATGGTAGTGAGATTAGAGGTGGTGACTATAGCAAGATAACAGCAGAAAATTTCAGTATCTCTAAAGAACTTTTTGAAGATGTTAATAATATGCATACAACGTATGATGCATCAGATGTATCAGACACAAGTTTTCTTCTTGCATTATCAAGTCAAAAGAATAATAAGCATATGTTCAAAGAAGGGGATCCTAAAGAATATATGATAGCGATTTTTAGTGAGTTAGGTATTAATGCGAAAGAAGCTAAGATGTATCAAAGTACACAAATAGCTGTAACGAGTACAATTGAAAATCAAAGACTTTCAATATCACAAGTAGATTCGACAGAAGAATTTACAAATCTCATTAAATTCCAACAAGCATATCAAGCGGCAGCTAAGGTTATGAATACAATAGATGGTATTTATGAAACAACTATTTTTAAATTAGGTAACTTTTAAGGGGGGAAAATAAATGCGTGTAACAAATGGTATGCTCATTAATAATACATTAAGTGGGCTTTATAAAAACTTGAATAGTATGAATAAGCTATATGCTCAAATGTCTACAGGTAAGAAAATTCAAACTGTATCAGATGATCCAATTATTGCAGGACGTGCATTAAAATTAAAATCAACGATTTTAGAAACAGATCAATATGAAAGCAATGCAAAAGAAGCGGAGTCTTGGATGAATGTTACAGAAGTTGCTATGGATAACATGACAGAAATCTTAAAGCAAATTCGTACAAAGCTTGTACAAGGCAGTACATCTACATTAGCTGAAAAAGATAAATTAGCTATTAAAACAGATATTGCACAACTTTATGAGCAAATACTTCAAGAGGCTAATGCGACTTATGATGGCAGATATGTTTTCTCAGGTTATAAAACAAATGAGCCATTAGTACTTACAAATGCCAAAACTTTAAAGGATAACCTAGATGTTGCTGCAGATATGACAGTAGCAGAAGGCACAAAACCAGCGGAAAATAGTGTGATTAAGAAAGATAGTACTTTAGCTTTAGATACTGTTATTGGTAAAGGAACGACTATTCCAGCAGGTAGTGTATTAACAAAGGGCACAACATTATCAGCAGATGAAGCTAAAAAAATATTAAATATTGATTTATCAGATGATGAATATACATTAGATGCAGATTATACTATTCCAGCAGGAACTAAGTTATCAAAGGAAGCAGCGCAAGGTTTAGGTTTACCAGTAGGCGCTGATGAAACTTATATGGTAGGAGAAGGTGGACATACAGTAACTAAAGGAACTACACTTGAAAAAGCTGTAGCCGAAGAAGCTTTAGGTGTAAAAGTTTCTGCAAGTAGTTATACAATCACGGCAGATGTTACAACAGCAGGAGATATAACATTAGATGGTGATATGAGTTTAGGGGAAGGTTGTAAAATGAATGGAGACCTTACACTTAAAGGTGAATCAAAATTAGGTGCTGGGACAATAATTGCCAAAGGTTCAACAATTGCAGCAGGAACAACATTACCAAAAGGTTCATTCAACCCAGATGTATTCGGAAAGATTGATAATCAAAAGATTTACTTTGAAGTAGGGACAAGCAATACAATCGATATTAATATAGCAGGTATGGATAATACTATAAGTAATATTTTAGCAAGCTTAGGAAAAGTATATGCTGCTGTAGATGCTGCACTTGATGGAGATGCGAATTTTACAACTGAAAAATTACATAGTATATTTAATACGGCCATTAAAGAGGTAGATACACATCTTGCTGATTTATCACAAAAGACAGCAGATTTAGGAAGTCGTATGTCTCGTATTGATTATGTAAAAAGTAGATTAGTAGAACAAAAAACTACATTTAAGAATTTACTGTCTGAAACAGAAGATATAGATATCGAAGAAACATTTGTGAATTTCAATACGCAGTATGCAACATATCAATCAGCTCTTAAAGCAACATCTAAGGTTATTATGAATACATTAGCAGATTATATATAAGATAGATCTATTAAATCAATGAAAAGGAGTTATTCTAAAACTAATTATTTAGCTTTAGAAAACTCCTTTTTTTATAAATAAGTCATAATGGAATGGTTAAATATAATGTATAATACATATAAATATTATTAGGAGGAGTATATATGCATATAGAGACAAGAAATTTCGGCAAAGTAGAATTTGAAGAGAAACGTGTAGTTAATTTTAAAGAGGGGATCCCAGGCTTCAGAGAATTTACGAAGTACATCATTATTGAAGAAGAAGATAGCAATTTCGCTTATCTACAAAGCATTGAAGAAGGGGATTTAAGTTTTATTATAATTAATCCTTATGAACTAAAAAAGGACTATAGTATAGAGATTAAAGATCAATATGTAGAAGCATTAGGTGGAGGAGGACCAGAAAAATTTAGCGTATACGTTATTACAGCTATTGTAGGTAAAGTTGAAGAGGCTACAGTAAACTTAATTGCACCAATTATTATTCAAAATGAAACAAGAGAAGGCATGCAGGTGATATTAGAAAATACGAAGTATACAACTAAGCATAAGATAGTAGATTTGCTTAAAGAAGGAGGGTATTAAAAATGCTTGCATTAACACGTAAAAAAGATGAGGCCATTATACTTAATGATAATATAGAAATTAAAGTGTTAGAAATTATAGGGGATAAAGTTAAACTGGGTATATCTGCACCAAAAGAAGTAAGTATTTATCGTGAAGAAATTTATCTTCAAGTTTTAGAAAGTAATAAAAAAGCAGCAGAAACACCAAAGGATATCTTAAGTGGAATGAAAGAATTATTCAGATAATATATATTTTTAATAAATTTTTTAAAAAAATTTAAAAATACTATAAAGTAATTTTCAGAGCATTCGATATATATAGTGAAAATCAAAGTTAAATGGCCAAATAGCTTTAGATTCATAAATTAATTAATAATAATGGCATGGATGCCGCTTAAATTCAGGGAGGGATTTATTATGGTAATTAATCACAATATGAACGCTATGAATGCTCATAGAAACAGTGTTTTAAACACAACAGCTACAGGAAAACATATGGAAAAACTTTCTTCAGGTCTTCGTATCAACAGAGCTGGAGATGATGCTGCAGGTCTTGCTATCTCAGAAAAAATGAGAGGACAAATCAAAGCTTTAAATCAAGCACAAAGAAATGCAGAAGATGGTATTTCTTACATCCAAACAATGGAAGGTGCTTTAAATGAAGTATCTGATATGTTAACACGTGCAAAAGAAATTTGTACACAATATGAAAATGGTACATACACAACAAGCGATAAAGCTAATATCTCTGATGAGTTATCAAAATTACAAGCTGAAATCGATCATATCAGACAAGATACTAAATTCAATGGTATCGGAATGAATCAACAAGTTGATATTGCTATTGATGACCAAGGTCATAAAGTAACAATTTCAGCTACAGATATTTCAAGTGTAAGTATTGCTAGCGCTACAACAGCAGCTGAAATTAGTACACATATTGATACAGTAAGTGCAGCTAGAGGTGCTCTTGGTGCTCTTCAAAACAGATTAGAACATACATCTAATAACTTAGGAACAACAAGTGAAAACTTAACAGCTTCTGAATCTCGTATCCGTGATACAGATATGGCTAAAGAAATGGCTGAGTTCTCATCTAAAAATATTATTACACAAGCTTCTCAAGCTATGCTTGCTCAAGCTAACCAATTACAACAAGGTGTACTTAGCTTATTAAGATAATTAATAGGATGAGTATTGTGTAAAAAGGGAATCTGAGGATTCCCTTTTTGTTTTTTTAAAGAAGATTTTAACATTAATATAAAAAATATATTAATAAATATAGAGGAATAGGACTTGGGGAGGCATATATGAAACTTTCTTTATGTGTAATTTGTAAAAATGAAGAAAAGAAAATAGCAAGATGTATGAATAGTGTAAAAGGAATAGTAGATGAGATGATAATAGTAGATACTGGTTCAGAGGATCGAACAGTAGAAATTGCTAAAGAGTTGGGAGCTAAGGTTTTTGAGATTACTTGGGAAAAGGATTTTGCTAAAGCTAAGAACTTTGCTATAGAACAGGCAACAGGAGATTGGATTATTTTCTTGGATGCAGATGAGTATTTTACTAAGGAGAGTGCTTCTGTTCTAAGAGGCTTTATAAAAGAAGCAATAAAGAGAAAAAAAGACTGCATTTATTGTGATATGTTAAATGAAGAAAATGGAGAAGTAAAAAGTATCTTTAAAACCAATAGAGTATTTAAAAATAATCCTCAAATAAGATATAAGGGTAGAGTGCATGAAAGATTGTGCAGAGAAAAAGGTGATATCAAGGGTGTGGATTTTTTAGACCAAATAAGAATAAGACATGATGGTTATAGTGAAGAAGTATGGAATGCTAAAAATAAAGGAGCAAGAAATATAGAGCTACTATTAGAAGAATTAAAAGAACGCCCTACTAGTAGTGATATATGTTATTATTTAATGCAAGCATATAGTTCAACGGGCAAATGGAATGAGGCTTGGGAATATGGAACTAAGGCATTACAGTATAATCGATTTGAACTAATGGGTGCAAAGGTGTCAGTATATG
>USPX01000014.1 GCA_900556665.1 uncultured Eubacteriales bacterium | reverse complement strand
AGGCCGTCTCCAGCCAAGTATCATCAGCCGCTTAGGTCTTAACCGACGTGTTCGGAATGGGAACGGGTGTGTCCCCTAAGCGCATCATCACCAGAAAATATTCCGTTGTTTTCAACGACATGATTTATTGTACACTAACTTCTTACGTATGTCAACATCTTTTTACATTCTAAAATCCCAATATTAAATTAGCCAATTTATACACGCTCTCTATAACCTCCTGATTAATATAATACAATTTTTGCTATACTAACATTATATTAATCTTCTATTAGGTGAAAGGGGTATTATATATGCCATTTATTAATTCTAAAATCAGCTGTCAGGTTAATTCTGAAAAACAAGAAGTATTAAAAACTGCTTTAGGACAAATCATTGCGACTGTTCCTGGTAAATCTGAAACTTTTCTTATGGTAGGCTTTGAAGATAATTACGATTTATACTTCGGCGGTAACAAACTTGATAAAGGTGCTTTCGTAGAAGTTAAAATCTTTGGTTCTACAAGTGACGATGTGCTTAGCAAGCTTACTAAACAAATTTGTGACCTATATGAAAAAGAATTAGGTATTGCTCCAGATAAGCTTTATGTGACTTATGATTTTGTTAATCATTGGGGTTGGAATGGGGCTAACTTTTAATTTTACATTTTTAATGCTGTATTTTAATTCCCATTTCAAAACATGATGCATCATTTCAATAAACTAGTTTCTTCTATATTAGTGTAAAACAATTATCAGCATTAATACAAAAAGAACTATCAGTGCATTATATTCACTGATAGTTCCTATATATATATACTCTATAATTTTAAGGTTACCTGTTCCATCATGTCTGTATTGACATCCTCAACCATTCCGTTATCACACGCTTTGGCAATAGCTGGATCGATTGGTAATTTGGCTAGCACTTCTAGTCCATATTGCTTAGCAGTTTCTTCAATATGACTTTCACCAAATATCTTATGCTCTTTGTCACAGTCTGGACATTTAAAGTAGCTGTAGTTTTCAATAAGTCCAATAATAGGTACATTTAACATGTTCGCCATCTTCACGGCTTTTCCAACAATCATTGAAACTAAGTCTTGAGGTGAAGTTACAATAACGATACCGTCTAATGGAATAGATTGAAATACAGTAAGCGGCACATCTCCTGTACCTGGAGGCATATCTACAAACATGTAATCTACATCTTTCCAAATAACCTCTTGCCAAAATTGTTTAACGGCACCTGCAATAACAGGTCCACGCCATACAACTGGGTCTGTTGGATTTTCTAAAAGAAGGTTAATAGACATAATATCAATACCCGTCTTCGTTGTAACTGGTAATAAACCTTGCTCATTGGCATATGCCTTCTCTGTAATCCCAAATGCTTTTGGAATAGATGGTCCTGTAATATCTGCATCTAATACTGCTGTATGATAGCCTTTTTTATTCATAGCTACCGCAAGCATTGATGTAACACTTGATTTACCAACTCCACCTTTTCCACTTACTACACCTATTACTTTTTTAATAGAACTAAGTGCATGTGGTTGTACTAAAAGGCTTTTTGGATCCTTTCTTGAAGAACAATCTTTACTGCAGCTTCCACAGCTGCTTTGACAATTTTCACTCATCTCTCTCTTCTCCTTTGACGAACATTTTATTCGTACCATTTAGTTGTAATGAACTATAAATCTAAGGCTTTAAATTACGTGCTCTATTGTCTTATCATCAAAGGGTCTTTCTACTAAGATATGTAACATTTAAAATACTTTTTAAAATAATCATCAGTCTAAGTTATGAATTGATATAGATTTGTTATAGTGTAATCGTTAATTGGTTGGGCTTTTAATAGTGTTCTTACCTTAAACTATGTCTATCTTTAATAAGTTCTTAAATGACTTCTCTTAATTTCTTTATTCATCCTTAAATTTACATTCACTACAAACTTTGTCCTGGCCACATCTTGTACGAGAAATCTCGTAGTTTCCACCCTCTATGACCAAACATTTGCCTTGAACTAATGCTTCTGCTACTTTATGTCTCGCCGCATATAAGATACGCTGAAATGTACCTCTAGACACTGACATACGTTTTGCAGCCGCATCTTGATCTAAACTTTCAAAATCAATAAGCCTTAGGCTTTCTAATTCTTCTACTTGTAAAATAATGCGTTCATCTGAAGAACACTCCGGATTGAACACCTTATTGATTGGTTCAATACAAACTCTTCTGTTTTTAGTTATGCGAGGCATTTATTGCCACCTCCTACACCCACTAAATGGGCATATGCACATTACATTTAGTAGTATAATGTGCATATGCCCATTTGTCAACTATGTTATTTCAACTCTATTATATCTTGTTAACCTTTCTTTAATACCCCTATTTCTATTAAATTTTATATCTATTTAATAAGTACAACTTCTTCATCTTATGTATCTCAAATAATATCTAAATTATAATGCAATTCTCTGGGTATCTTTATTTGTCTCTTTATAAGGCTATTTACTTTTTAGAGTAATATGAAACGAAGTGCCTTCTCCCAATTTACTTTCTACAGAAACTACACCTTCACAAATAGATATAATCTTTTTCACTAAGGCTAGCCCTAAACCATTTCCCTTGGTTTTATGGGACTCATCTCCCTGATAAAATCGATCAAAAGCATGCTTCATTGTTTCTACACTCATGCCAATTCCATTATCTTGAATCACTACACTAATTTCATCTAATACCTTATGACACTCTATTCTTAGTATCCCATTTTGATTGGAAAACTTAATGGCATTATCAATTAAATTACTCCACACTTGTGCCATAAGTGCTTTATTACCACAAAACTTTATATCGTCTATTTCTAATTCTATTTCTAAGTTTTTCTCCTGCCATAAATTTTCGTAGCTTAGTAAAATGCGACGAATCTGCTCACCTACATCATAATATTCTTTTTCAATTACAATCTCTTGATAGTCAAGGCGCGATAAAGCAAGTGTATTATGTGTTAATCCTGTAAGACGTTCTACATTGTCTAATATATGTGTAATATACTTTTGTCTTTCACCTTCATCTAAATCACTTTCTTGAAGTAACATACAATATCCTTCTACAGCTGCTAAAGGCGTCTTAAATTCATGAGAAACATTGCTCACAAAATCATTACGTAGTGTTTCTGTATTCGCTAATTCCCTTACCATAATGTTAAAGCTTTTAGCAATTTCAGCAACTTCCTTAATCCTACTTGTTTCATCTAAACGAACTGTAAAATTTCCTGCTGCTATTTGCTTAGTAACTTCATTAATTTTATAAATAGGTTTCAAAATACGTCTACTAAAAATAGCTGCAATAGATGTACCTAATCCAACTATTAATATTCCTAAATAGGTTACTGATGTTACAATGCCTAAAGGCTTACTAAATTCACTTGTAAGTACTACAATAAATGCTACTGCACAAGCTGAAATCTGCATAATAATTGCTGTTATAATTACAAAAATCCATCTAATTGCAATCCTACGTTTCTTCTTCATATTACTTTTCATTTTTAAGTACCGCCTTATACCCTAGTCCTCTAATCGTCTTAATTTCAAAGTAAGGGCTTTCTTTAAAACGTTCTCTTAATTTGCTAATATGTACATCCACTGTATGCAGTGTACTATCCGTTTCTAAGCCCCATATTTCATCCATGATTTGTTGCTTTGTAAAGCAGCGGTCTACATTAGCTAAAAGTTTAAACAACAAGTTGAATTCTTTAGGTGGCAGTTCTAATTTTGTATCTCCACTTATCACAAGATTTTCATCATATAGTAACTCCATTTCTCCTACCTTTAACTTTTTACTATTGGCAATTTGGGCTCTTCTTAAAAGGGCATTAACACGTAACACCATTTCATTTACATTTACAGGTTTCACCATATAATCATCCGTACCAATTTTAAAACCATTTTCCATATCTTCATAACGCCCTTTAGCAGTAATAATAAGCACAGGAATTGTACTATTATTTTTGCGAATAGATTTTATAAATTCATATCCATCCATTTTAGGCATCATAATATCCGTAATAATTAAGTCAATATACTCAACCTCTAAAATATCCCAAGCTTCTATTCCATGAGTGGCAGGATACACCTTAAAACCATTTTTATCTAAAACTGTACAGAAAAGTTCTCGTAAAGCCTCATTATCTTCAACTACTAATATTTGAAACATACTACCTCCAACTTACTTCTTACTCTATTAAAATTACTATTTATCATTCTACACTACTGTATACTATAAATTTCAACTTATCTTCAATTAAAGCCCTTATACTAAATTTATATAAGGCATTTTATATTGTTGAAGATAAGTTGAAGATAGATTGATATTATTTAGGAGTACAAATAATATAGTAATTCTATGTAAATTTAGATGGAATATGGAAAATATTGACGCTTTTATTTCTCCATGCTAAAATTTCTAACAGTATTAGATATAAACACTGTTATGTATTTAGAAAGGAGACTACAAATGGATTACGAAAAATATTTCGATGAAATTTTAAAAATCCTATATGATCTTCATTCGCACCACCAAGCTAATGACATACCTATAGGCGTAAAAGGAGAAGCTATTTTGCTTTTAACATTAGTTCACCGTGGAGGATATGCTCTTCCAGGAGAATTAGCTAAAGATATTAATGTAAGTACAGCACGAATTGCTGCTATCTTAAAAAGTGTGGAGAAAAAAGGATTAATCAAACGCGAAATAGATACTAATGACCGTCGCAAAATCCTTGTAACGATTACACCAGAAGGTCAACTTTTCGCCGATGCAAGGAAAGATGAGATTTTCACTTTTTGGAAAAAGTTTATGGATTTCATAGGTGAAGAAGATGTTTTACATAGTATTCGCATCTTAAAAAAGGTCCATTCTTTTGTCCACACTACAGATCTTTGTCCTATGAATTTTAATGCATAGGCTTTAACAACCTTGTGAAATAAGCTATTATGCAAGTATTTTGCTTATTAGCTTTTTATATTACACATTATTTATTACATAGGAGGAAAAAATGAAAAAATTAGCACCAGCCTTATTTATGTGTATGGCGATTATTCTAAGTGGTTGTGGCGCTAACACTGCAGAGACTACTCCAGCCACTGAAACAGTTGCCACAGCTGAAGAAAGACCTATTGCCGTAAGCGTTCAAACTGTAAAATCAGGAGACATCGTTAAAGCAAATACTTTTAGTGGTCGCACTAAATCTTCTGGAGACACTTCTGTTACTGCCGAAACTATGGGTAAAATCCAAAAGGTTCACGTCTCTACTGGCCAAAAAGTTCAAAAAGGAGATGTACTCCTTACGATTGATGGCACTGATTTAAATAAAAGTATTGAACAAGCTAAAGTTAGTTTAGAAACTGCGCAGCGTTCTTATGAAAGTGCTGTAGGGGGTAGCGTTTCAAGTCAAATTAATCAACTTGAAAATGCTGTAACCAATGCGCAACTTGGTTATGATGAGGCAAAACGTAATTATGATATGTACAAAGAATTATATGATGCAGAAACAATTACAGAAGATCAGTTCAAAAAAATCGAGCTTGCACTACTTCAAGCTGAACAAGGCTTACAAGCAGCTCAAAGTACTTTAGATATTACAAAAAATCAAGTTATTCCAGAATCTCAAAAGCTTGCAAAACAAAATGTTTCTCAAGCACAAGTAGCTTATGATACAGCTAAAAGTAATTTAAGCAAGCTTACAATCACTGCACCAGTAAGTGGTACAATTACGACTTCTAACTTTAAAGATGGTGAAATGATTAGTCAAAGTGCACCTGCCTTCATCATTTCTAACTTAGGAACTTTAAAAGTTGAATTACAAGTGACAGAAACAGATGTAACTAAATTCAAAGTAGGTAACTCATTGGCTGTAAAGATTTCTGATACAGATGTGAAAGGCACTGTAGCTGAAGTGAGCAAAGTACCAAATGCACAAACAGGCCTTTACACAATTGATATTACCGTTGATAACAGCAGTAATAAGTTTTTAGCAGGTATGGCTGCTGAGGTTAAACTTGTAGACAAACAAAGTAATGAAACTTTAATCATTGCTAAAAATGCTGTCTTTGAGGAAGATGGTCAAAAATATGTTTATGTATGCAAAGATAATTATGCTGTTAAAACAGCTGTAGAAACTGGACTTACTAACGTGGATACAGTTGAAATCACAAGTGGTATTAATTCTGGTGATATTGTTGTTATTGAAGGGCTCTCTCTCATTGAAGATGGCACTTTCTTATATCCTGTAGAAAAAAAGGAGGCTTAATTTATGAACTTAACTAAAGTCTCTGTAAAACGTCCGCTTACAATGATTATGGTATTTTGTATCATCGTTGTATTCGGTGCTATGGGATATCTTAAAATGCCAGTTAATCTTATGCCAGATATTGATATGCCAGTAGCAACTATTATTACTACTTGGAGCGGTGCTGGACCTTCAGATATTGAAGAACAGGTAACTGATGTCATTACCGAATCTGTATCCGCCATTGGTGGTGTCGATACCGTTATTTCTATTTCAACGGAAAGTATGTCGGCTGTTATGATGCGATTTGATTTTGGTACAGAAATGTCTGAAGTTATGAGTACAATTCGTGACAAAGTAGACAGTGTACAAAATAAATTACCAGACGATGCAAAACGTCCTACCATTTCTCAAGTAGATATTAACGCTTCTGCTATTGGTACCTTAGTACTTACAAGCAAACTGGATGGTAACTCGACTATGACTTATGCTGAAGATACTGTGGCGGCTCGTCTTGAACAAATCTCAGGTGTAACATCTGCTGATATCCGTGGTGGACAAGTTTATAAAATCACTGTAGATGTAGACCCTACATTATTAAATCGCTATGGTGTAACTATGGACACAGTAGCTGCTGTTCTTGGTAGTGCCAATATGACTTATCCTTTTGGTACATTATCTGAAGGACAAGATGAATTTACAATTCGTAGCTTTGAGGAATTAACTTCTGTAGAGGAAATTGAAACACTTCAACTCGTTACAAGCACAGGTAAGACAATTAATTTAAGTGAAGTTGCTAAAGTTACATATGATGTGGCTGAGTCAGAAACAATCTATCGCTACAATGGCGAAAATAGTTTGCTTATTGATATCAATAAACAACAATCTGCAAACACTGTTCAACTTATGAAAAAGGTATATAAAGTACTTGATACTTTAAACGAAGAAAATCCTGAGTATAACTTAGTACTTTCTTATGACGAAAGTGATTATATTAATGAATCTATGAGTAGTGTATGGTCAACTTTATTCTTAAGTGCCGGCATCGCTTTCTTAGTTATCTTAGTATTCCTTAGAAGTTTTAAAGCTTCTTTCATTGTTGCTTTAGCCATTCCTCTTTCAATTATCGGTGCTATTGCAGCTATGTACTTCTCTGGTCAAACATTAAACCTTATTTCTGTAAGTGGTTTAATGCTGGGGGTAGGGATGGTAGTAGATAACTCCATTGTAGTTATTGAAAACATCTTCAAAAAACGTGAAGAAAATATAGAACTTGAGACAGCTTCTATTATCGGAACAACAAGTGTATCAGGGGCGATTATTGCTTCTACACTTACAACCATTGCTGTATTCTTACCTATGATCTTTACAAATGGTATGATTCGTATGATGTTTACATCACTTTCACTTTCTATCATCTATTCGCTACTCTTCTCTGTATTTGTAGCGATTACTCTTGTACCAGCTATCTTTAATAAAATGAAAGTTGGTGGCAACGGATTTGCTAAACCTTCATTCTTCTTTAGCAAATTCCAAAATGCTTATGAAAAGCTTTTAAGACTTGCACTAGGACATAGATTTATAACTGTTCTCTTAGCTATCGTGCTTTTAGCTTCTTCATTTGGTTTAGTAGGGCAAATCGGAACAGACCTTATGCCAAGTGCAGATAAAGGGGTTATGACTGTAAGTATCGAACTTCCTAAAGGTTTAGATATCAAATCTAGCGATTACTACATTGCTATGGCTGAAGAAAAATTATTAGATGTTAAAGAAATCACTTCTATGACTACATCTTATTCAAAAGAAGCTTCTTTAACAGGTAACACAGGTAAAGCAAACATTAATTTAAAACTCGTTTCAAAAGATGAACGTGATGAAAGCGTTAAACAAATTGCTGACCGCGTACGTGATATGCTCGCAACTGTTCCTGACTGCACAATTACTATTTCTGTTGATGATAGTATGATGATGGGTGGGGGCAGCGCATTCTCTGTAGAAGTTTCAGGACCTGACCTTGATGTTTTAGAGGCCGTTTCTACAGATGTGGCAAATGCACTTCAAACAATTGATAGTTTCTCAGATGTAACAACAAGTATTGCCGATACGTCTGAAGAAATTAGATTACATATTGATCAAAAACGTGCTACTGAATGGGGCGTAAGCGTGGCAAGTGTTAACTCTCTTGTACGTATGGCACTTGAAGGAAATGATGTTACAACGGCGCGTATAGATGGTTCTACAATAGATGTTCACTTACAGCTTAAAGAAGGTACAGTAAACGGACTTGAGGATTTAGAAAGACTTACAGTGAAATCTTCTAAAACAGGTCAAGAGATTCCTCTTAGTGCTTTCACAACATTTGAAAAGCATCTTGCCGCTAAAACACTTAATAAAACGGATGGTGAATATGTCATAACAGTTTCTGCTACTCTTGCTGATGGTGTAGATGCAGGTACTGCTCAAAAATTAGCAAATGAAGCGATTGCAGGGCTTACACTTCCTAGAGATTATGAAGTTGGGCAAGGTGCACAAACAGAAATGATGATGGAATCATTCCAAAGTTTAGCATTAGCCCTCGTTATGGCAATTTTACTTGTTTACATGGTTATGGTTGCTCAATTTGAATCGTTCAAAAAACCATTTATCATTATGTTCTCTCTCCCATTCGGATTCGTAGGGGTAGTTATTTCTTTATTAGTATCTGGCTGCTCACTTAGTATTCCTTCATTCACCGGGGTAATCTTACTGGTAGGGATTGTAGTAAATAACGGGATCGTACTTATTGACTACATCGAACAACTTCGCAAGGAAACAGATATGCCACTTATTGAATGTATTGCTACAGGTTCTGCCAGTCGTTTAAGACCAGTACTTATGACAACGCTTACAACAGTTCTTGCCATGATTCCTATGGCACTAGGTATTGGAGAAGGTGCTGAAACAATGCAACCTATGGGTGTTGTAGTAGCTGGTGGTCTTACAATTAGTACACTTGTTACATTAGTTTTAATTCCTACTATCTACTTAATGTTTGAAAGACGTGGGGAGCTTAAAGCGCAAAAAGCTAAAGCTAAGGCTGAAGCCAAAGCAAATGCTTAATTTTACAACTAAACTTTAAAAATAAAAACACCTTAAATAATATATTCTCCATATATTACTTAAGCATAATCGAGGTGACTTATGAAACTCTTAACAAAATTAATCGCTATGCTAAGTTTAAGCGCATTAGTATGCACGCCTTTACTTGCAAGTACAATGAGTACTGTAGCTCCAACTGCTAACACTTCTGCTCTCACTAGCGTTTCTAACGATGACAGTGCAGGAAAACCTGTTTTAACTTTAGATGAATGTATTAAGAGTGCGCTTTCTATTAATAATAGCTTAGCTCTTAATTCACAACAAAGTGAAGTCCTCGAAGAACAAATGAAAGCTATGGATAATATCGGGGCTTATAAATATCAACAACTTTATATCTCTCATAATCAAAATCAGCAACAACGTGAATTCTTAAAAGATAAAGTAACTGCTGATATTACAAAACGTTATAATTCTATTATTTTAATTGAAGAAGAAATCAAAAACATTGAAGCTAACATTGCCCTTCAAAAAGAATCAATTAAAACATTAGAAATTCAGAAAGAGGCTGGAGTTGCTGTACCACTTCAAATCGATGCTGGTAACCTAGAACTCAAAAATTTAGAAGCCAATAAATTAGCTAAAGAAGAAATACTCAAAAGTGAAAAAGAAGCTTTCTTAATGCTTACAAATAAAGACTTAAATAAGTACGCTTTAGAAAATAACATTTCCTTCGAAGCTTTTAGATTAGAAAATCCAAAGGCCTTCTTCCAAGCTAATGCTGATAAATACCTTAAATATCAAAATGAATTAGCTGATTTACAAAGTAATAATATCTTCGAAAACTTTGTTAACCCAATCACAGGTTCAGCTTATGCACCAACTTACGCAGAATACTTAAACGCTAAATACTCTGCTAGTTCTGCTACGCTTAATGTAAAAGATAGTAAAGATACATTAGTGCAAAATCTTTTATCAAGCTATGCTAAACTCCTTAACATGGAGGAGCAAATCCATACATTAGAAGCACAAAAAGCTTTAGTTGAAAAGCAATTAGAGACTGCTGCTGTACAACGCAAAGTTGGATTAATGACTAAACTTGATTATGATAAACAAGCGATTAAACTTAATGATTTGTCTTTCAATTTAACTTCGCTTATCAATAGTTATAATTTGTTGGTTCAAACACTTCAAAAGCCTTGGAGTTAGGTTCTAAGAAGGCTCCGCTGTAAGTGAGTGGAGGGTGATTTCTACGTCTACAGAATTTGTGCTAGTCTAAGCTTGACAATTAAAGAAACGCTGTGAACTCGCAGTGCGGTAAAGCGTGCACTGCTCAAACAGCACAGCTAAAACCTCTTTAATTGTCTTCACTAAGACTAGCAACAAATTCTTCCGAAAAGTAGCTCTCACCCTCCACTCACTTCCAGCTCCTCGTTTAAAAACATTACTTACATAAAAAACAAGCTACAGGATATAACACTGTGGCTTGTTTTGCTTTATGGTTTGAACTTAGTGGATAATATAACTATCTATAAGTCTACGTCTTACCTATGTGGGGAGGCGTGGACTGCTTAGATAGTACAGCTAAAGGCTCTTTGATTGGCTTCCCTCATAAAAAACAAGCTACAACAATTGGAAATTATTGGTTTGTTGTTTTTGGTTTTTTATGGTAGTTTTAGGGGGTATATTTTTTATGAATAAGGAGAATTAGATATTGAGAAAGAGTTTATTGAAATTTATTACCTTTATGCTAGTTTCTATTCAAGTACTAGTTTCACTGATTAGTTTTTATGCATTTTCATCTACTATTCCGTTTGTTCCTTGGTATGAACCTTTAACTATGGGGGCTGCTTTTGCAGTGGTGTCACTGATTCCTATGCAAGCTGTATTATTAGTTATGTATTTCTTTTTTAATTCCCATCCTGCAACTGTAAAAAGAAATTTAACATTGCCTATTGCTAATGAAATCTTTTTAGCAGGATCAATGATAATGGCCTATTTATATGAGCCACTCTTCTATGTGGTTTGCGCCCTTGCAACTATTTTCAATACAAGTTACTTCCTCTTCATCATATGGAAGTCCCTCACAAAAAAAAGGTTAGCTCAAACTCAATCTTCAAAAGTAACCTCATAGTTACTTCATCTATTAAGCTAACCCAATCATAACAACAAAGAAGGAGGCTTCGCAAAACCATCCATAGTTTCGCGAAGTCTCCTTCTTTATTATGCCCCACTTTCCCCTCTCTCTTCCTTCCTAAGAGTATTCAAAACGAAAGCTGGGTTAGTGGTGATTGTAGACTACCTCTGAAGTAAGTTGCTGATACGCTTAGTGAAGATGAGTAAAGAGGTTTTAGTAGTGCTGTCTGAACGCAGCGAAGCGAAGTGAGTTCACTACGTTTCTTTACTCATCGAACTTAGCGTATCACAAATTACGGAAGTCGTAGGCTACAAGCCACCCCTACCTCAGCGAAGTATTTGTAATACTATTTATTTTATCTCAATACGGTCTTCCTCACCGCAGGTAACGTTTCCATTTTTGCTAATAATAATTTCTTTTCCTTCTTTAAGACTTGGGAATACTACTGGTGTGCTTAATGAAGGTACTTTGTCTTTAATAGCTTCGATATCTACTGTAAGAAGCATATCTCCTGCTTTTACTGCTTGCCCATCTGCTACGTGAGATGTGAAGCCTTCTCCTTTGAGGAGTGTTGTATCAAGCCCAAAGTGAATTAAAATTTCTGTTCCATCCTCTGCTTGTAATGTTACAGCGTGTTTTGTTGGGAATACAGAAATAACTTTCCCGTTTACTGGTGATACTACTTTGCCTTCTGTTGGCTCGATTCCAAAACCTGTCCCCATCATTCCTTGTGAAAATACTGGATCTGGAATTTCTGAAAGTGAAATAAGTTTTCCTGTAATAGGTGCTACTAATTTCAATGTATCGCCTGTTACACCTTTCGCAGCTGTCATTTCTACATTTGATTTGTTTGTTGTGTCTGCTTGTTTTTCACCTTTAAAAGCTGCTACTAAGCGTGACCAAAAACCTTGTTTACTTGTGTTCATTCTCTCCTCCTGTAAATAAATGAATTTTTATTATTTTATATACCTACAAGATTATTGTAAACAAGCTTTTCTTTATTTTCAACATTTTTCTTCAATAACTACTAGTCCCACATCTCCAGCTTTAACACATCCTGTATCCTTAACAACAACTTTTTCATAGTCTTTAAGATTCGTAAATACTACAGAAGTTATCACAGATGGAATTTTAGATTTAATCTTTACTAAGTCCACTGTAAATAAAGCTTCACCTATTTCTATCATTTGGTCTACTTTTACATTACATATGAACCCTTCACCTTTTAATGTAGGCGCTTCTACACCAATGTGTATGAGCACATGTCTATGTGCTGGCGTTTCGATAGTCAGTGCATGTCTGGTAGGCGCAATTTCCATAATGCGCCCTTTAACTGGTGCATTTATATTGCCATCCTCTGGCTCTACTGCAAAGCCTTCACCTTTTAACTGCTCCGCATAAATAGGATCTGGCACATCTGATAAGTACATGAGTGTTCCCGAAACAGGCATAGCAATGACTTCTTCTGCTTCTCTAGCTTCTTCTTTTGGTGCAAGTGGTGTAATGCCTTCCGCATTTGGCTTAGGTGCTTGTGGCGCATGAGCTACCTTATCATTTTTAATAGGTTCTGTCATCACCCTTGTAACATGCTCATCATTCTTATACCCACTTTTTATAACTTTATAAATAAATATAATAGCTATAATCGCAATAATCGCTACAAACACTATGGTAATCCAACTTGTGGAAGATACTATATCACTTGATGCTGCTGCTATAACTATACCGATACTTTTATTTAGCATTTTTTTCTCCTTTCATATTTATGCCTATTATCTTATGATTGATATATATTCAAAATGTTCCACTTTTCATTGTAAGTTTTTTATTTTTAATATAAAATAATCTTAAATTTATGCAATAATTTGTTTTTAAAGGAGCCCTCAGATGAAAAAATTTAAGACAGTATTATTTAGCTTGCTTATGGGAACATTTGCACTTTCACTAATAGGATGTAGTCCTCAAACTACCAATGTATCAAACGCTTCTATTCAAACGCAAAAACTTGAATTACCTACAGATATAAACCTAAAAACATTTACTAGCAAGAACGGATTATACTCTATAGATTTACCAGATACTTGGATTCAAGATACCGAAAACACTGATTTACTAATTGTAGATGATCCTACAACACATTTAACGACTATGGTTGATTACTATCCTATTTCTACTTTAGAAAATGACCTGGCTGAGCAAACTCTTGACGCTTTCATTAAGCTTTATGAAGAAAAAGGTATTCCAAAACTCCTTTCAATGGCAGAATCTAGTGAACTTATTACTCTAGAAACTAATAACCTTATAGCCGCTAAAGCTTATGAATTAACTACAAAGGTTGATGAAAATACTACCAACAAGGCTTACTTTGTTTATGCTCAAACAGACAAATTCTTCTACTCTATTAGTATTAGTGGAGATGAATCAACTTATACAAAAAATATCGAAGGTCTTAAATATATTCCACTCACTTTAAGAGAATATTAATTTATAAAAAAAGTATGGTAAATCAACTCTTGATTTCACCATACTTCTTCTTAATATTATTTACTCTTATTTATCTGATGCTATAAACAGCTTACTTTGTTGTATAACATTGCATAGCTTCGTAATATACGGTTTTAAATAAAGTTTACTTAAGATACCAAATATAAACGTATACACAATAAATAGTATCAATATACTTACACTTTTATATAGATTTATTGTTACAACATCTATCTGTAATTCTCTAAAACTGCCTACTACATAAATAAAAGGCAGTACTCTATTAATTTTAAAGAATATATCAGGAATGATTTGTAAAGGGAAAACACCACCTAATAAAAAAAGTTGTAAAATGGATATCAAATGAATTCCTAATTTACCTAGATTATTAAATACACTAGCACATGTATAAACAATCATTGCAAATGTAATACTTCCTAAGAGACCTATTAATAAGAATAAAATCTGATGCTCTTTTCCCACCTCAAAAAGTAATCTCACGATGGATATCATTAAGAAATCTTGAATCATACCCAAAATAATAAAGAATAGCCCCTTGGCTATATACTCTTCAACTACTGTTACACTCTCTATTTCTGTCTCATTCTCCTCTTCATCCTCTACTAATCTCCCTTTAAAACGAATAGATAATAATGTTACAAGTATTGCTTTACCTATCCACATAGCAATTCCCATATAAAATGGTGCTATGGTTACATTTTCATTAAAGACCTCTTCTTTATCAATTCTTTCTAGTAACATTGGACTTTCTAAATATTCTGCAACTAATTCAGGCTCATTTTTAAGGTTATAGATCAATTTATTAATATCATCCTTATGGGCCAAGAAACCTAATTTAGCTTCTAAACCATTAGAACGCTCTACTATATCAACTAAAATATTAGTTGCTTTATCTACTATATTATAAAAATGCGCTGCTATCTTTCTTGCTTCTTTTATATTAATCTGTAATGCTGGAGCTCCTTCTTTAATATATTCTAAGTCTTCCATAATCGTTTCTAATGTATTAGTTAAACGTTTATAACTTATCTTTATTTTTTCTCCAGTTAATGTCTCATACTCAGTTTCTAGCTGAATCGAATCTGCTAAAAACTTTTTTATTTGATCTTCAAACTTTTTTATTTGTATTTGATCAATCTTAGAATTGATAATTTGATTGTCTATATTAGAAAATAAAACAATTGTCTTAGTCGCCATTTCTCTATATTCTTCAAGCAGTGTCAAATATTGTTCTTTATTTTTATTTAAAAGCAATATAGCCTCAATGACTTGCCTCACATCTGAGTCTCTATCTTCCATTTTTGAACTTATATCGACATCACCTATAACCTCTTTTATCACACTATCAACTGCTCTAATAATGCTTTTTTGAATATTGGCCCCTAGGTTTGCATTATTAATTGTATTAAAAGTAGGTGCATAAATATTTTCTTGAAAATTCATATCATATTGTACTTTAGGCAATTCTGCTTGCTCCGTATCTAGTGTAGCAATCTTAGCTGTAAAGTCCTCTGGTATAATGACTTGCCCATAATAACGTCCGATTAAAGTCCCTCTAAGTGCATCCTCATAAGAAACAATCTTCCAACTTATACCATCACTATCTTTAATACGTGCAGTCACTTCATCTCCCATATTGACACCTATTCCATTAATTACACCACCTTGATCTTTATTAATTAATGCAACCTTTATTTCTCCTTTATTATATAAAGGCTGCCTATTAGCGTTAATTATAAAACATACAAATAATGTGGGTAAAAGGATTATTAAAAATATAAGAAGAAATACTATTTCGTTCGTAAAGATATTTTTCAAGTCTTGTTTTAACATTTTCCGAATTCTGTTCATTGTGTTACCTGCCTTACCTAACATCCATTTATCTAGGATTTCCCAAAAAATTAAGACTCATGCAATATATGCAAATGAGCCCTATTTTTTCTTGAGTATATTATAAATTTTCTTCCAAATCCAATATCCCATAATTGTACCTAATGTGTTAAATATGACGTCATCGATATCTGTTACCCCTGTACATAATAAATATTGTAATCCCTCAATAGATATTGAAGTTAGCATACCTATTAGTGTAACTTTCCAAAGACTTCTTTTTTTCTTGAACAAAGTAGGTACTAGTATCCCCATTGGTACAAACCAAATACAGTTCCCTACTACGTTATAAAAAAGATGCCACCAAATGCCTAAGTGAAACCATTTTATCAAAACTTTCATAGGTTCTAAGTTGACTCTTGTCTCACGCATCATTAAACTTTCCATACTTAGGCCTAAGCCCAATCTAATAGCCGTAATTTCATAAAGACTAATTATGTACATTATAAAAAAATGAACGCCCAACTCTCTGCTCCAAGTTAGGTGATGTGCTTTCTTCTTTTTTTCTAAACAAATTACACGTAAAATAGCTACACCTATAAATACCGGTAAAGCCACCATAGGTGTTGTATACATATATTGTATGATCATTTCAATTGACATGATGGCACCCCCTTGATTTTATGTTCCAATAAATCTACTTTATTAATGATACCATGTTCTCCCTGTTATGCAACTAAAACCATACTTTTTTACCCATAACATTTAAGACAAAATAATTTATACCTATTTCTACTATTTATTTAAATTTTTACTTGTATATTCATTTCCTCTGCATTATAATTACAAATCTGGACACAATTAAAAGGGGAATTATATTCCACCTTTATTCGAGTGGATTTTTAGCATTATCCACAACGAATAAAGTAATAAAACGAACTTATCCACAATATACACAGTTATTCCACAAATATATGTGCATAACTTTTGTGTGCGTTCATTTTATATTTTATAGGTTATACACATATTTAAACATTTTTCGCAAAAGTTATCCATAGCTTGGGATTGTTGCTTTTTGGGTTTTCCACAGAAAACACACAAGTTATCCCAAGATTGTGCATAACTTTGGGGAAAATGTGAAAAACTAAAAGCCATTTGCGAGAATCCACAGATGGCTTTTGGTTCTTGTGAGTTATTACGTTTTCATCTTTTTACATTTAATCTCTTTTTTTTTAAAAGCTCTAAGTTTTGACACCTTTCCCTCTTATATTTAGTTATTTGCACTAATTTTTTTCATAAATTTAATTTCATATCATCATATCAAACATGTACATGTTGTATATTATGCAATTTCATCCTTAAATATACCTTCTCAATTCATTTTTATATTTTAATATTTTTACCCTTATATAGTAATTCTTAAAAATCAAGGGACTGTTACAATTTCTTTGAATATTATATAGTAGGTAACTTATATTCAAGGAGGTTCCTTATGTTACAAGTTCAATATGCTGCTTCTAATAGTAAAGGAGTTTTAGCTTCTAACATTGGCTGGATTGACTTTGGTACTTTACTATCCTTGTCACAGTACTCTCCAACAGCAACTGTGACAAATGCTATTACAGGCGGCTACCTTATTTCTTTCGAATTATGTTTGTCCTCTCAAGGAAATACAACTTCTTTAAATCAAATAAAGTTTGAAGGGACTACAGTGCCAACTTCTACAGCAGCCCCTTTTGGTAATACTGCTTATACGGGTATTCCAGGTCATGTTGCCCTCTATATGCCAAACGCCTCTCTTAATGGTGATGAACTCAGTATTACCCTTGCACTACGTAATATTACAGTAACAGACGCCTATGGTGATGTGGTAAATGATTTCTTTATAGTTGCTGCTGATGCTGCTATTACACGTCAACATGCTAATTTTTCTCCTGAGGTATGGTCTGTTACCACAGATGGCTCACCTTGGGAATTAGTCGAAGAAATGCCTTCTGTCAGCGGTTTTACTTCTGGTACACCTAGCGTTAGTGGCTTAGATACTCGTACCGTTACAGAAGTTGGTAGCACCTCTTCTAGAGAAAGTACCTCTGCTAATGTATTTATTACACAGTCCCCTTGTCATATTACTGCTAAAACTACTGTCATTGATAGCAGACAAGGTTTTGCCTTTGGTGTCATTGTTCCCCACTGCAAAAACTGTACACCTTTAGCAGCTATGCGTTCAAGTCATATCAACTACGTCAATCCAGCTCACCATATGACTTCTGTACTTCCAATTAAATCTTGTGATAAATTAACCGCTATTAATTATAATGGCCGTTGTCATTCCTTTAATGGCGCACCACTCTTAATCACTGGTCAATTAGGCAATTATCTTTTCTTTGATAACTGTGTATTATTTAGTGGTAACTGTCACGTTTCTAGAACGAACTTTGATATCTTTCACTTAACAATTGCGCGCGGTAATGAATGCATCCAGAAATTCATTGTCTTTTCTACTAAGCCTTGTAGTAAGCAAAGCCACTAGTCCTTACTTCATGCTACTAAGTATAAAAAGCACAACCTCCCTTCTAGAAGTTGTGCTTATTTTATGCTCTTAATTTAAATGCATGCCTGTAATGGCTACTTGTGCAACATGAGTTCCTAATTCATCTGTAATATATATTGTATAAGATGATGTACGCTTTCCAGCCTTCTCACATTTAGCTTCAGCTATTAATTTGCTTCCTTTAGCTGTATTTAAATAAGTAATATGACTCGTCATAGAAACCGTTAAACGTCCCATAATATTAGATGCTACTGCAAAAGTAAAGTCAGCTAATGTAAATATGGCACCACCCATTACTGAATGTGCCGCATTCATGTGCCTGTCCTCTATTATAAGCTGACATTTTGCATAATTTTCTGCTACTGCCTCAATTGTAATCCCCGTTACTTCTGTAGCAAAACGATCTTTTTGAAACTGCTCTCTTGCCTTTTCTAATAAATCCATTGTTTATTTCCTCCCCTTTCCTACTATTTCTCTCTTTCCCTTACATTCTTCTTTTAACAGCTTTATTTGTCTTATAACTGCCTTATTCGTATAGAAACTTTCCTATTTATTGTAGCACAATACATTTTTTATTGTAGCATAATATATTTTAAAATTTTATATAAATTTCAATTAATTGTATTGTAATCTTCTGTCAATTGTTTTATACTTATCTTATCAAATCGAACATATGTTCTATTTTATTGTAAGGAGATGATATTATGAAGTATTTTGAAATCGAGGCCTTCTTTCCTTGCTATAGTGCTGATGGTAGTGTGAAAACATGTATCTTATTACGTGATGGCACTAAACAATATACACACTATGAACTAAGACAATTTGTTTCTCACTTACTCTGTGAAATTGGCCTTGATTACCGTTCTATTCGCTTATGGAGTACTAAAGTAACTGGTATTAAACATCAAGTTCCACTTATTATCGACACCCAAAATGTGTTCTTACCTGTCAAACTTCAAAAAGAAGGCACAATGAATGAGGTAAGCTACGGCTATATACATACAGGTTCTATTGTAAGCTATACCGATTCGGAAATCGTTTTAAAAAGCCAAACAATATTACCTACACTTTCTTCTAGTTCCTATATTGATAAGAAAATGGTAAGTGCCAAACTACTTCTATACGCTTACTTAGATCACAAAAAGCAATATGAATTTATGTGGAAAGAATAACTTTTCATAGCTATAAGGAGTTGATTTTAATGAATTATTTAGATATTGATGCTTTCTTTCCCTACTATGATGCCGAGCAAAACTGTCGTACTTGTATTTTATACAAAGATGGTACCAAAGAATTTATATCGCTTAATGTTTCTCAATATGGACGTAGGATTTACTTTTTAGCCAAACTAAATAGAGAGGCTATACATGCTTGGAGTAGTCAAATCTTAAATGCAAGTTCTAATCTTCCCCTTCTCATTACAGACAAACTTATCTTCATTCCCATTAAATTCAAACCACATCCTTACACTCCAGGTCATGCCTTTACCTTTGGCTATGTTAATTACAATGCGATTTCCTTTTATTCTTCACAGGAAGTCATCTTAAAAAATCAAACCGTTTTAAATACCGTTTCACCTCATCAATTCATTGATAAAAAAATTAGAGATGCCATGTTGCTTGCTTATGCCTATCAAGACTTACTAAGATGTGAGAAATTATAAAAGGATGTCGCAAGGTTATTATTAATCTTGTGACATCCTTTTATAATTTACATATAAGTATATTTATCCACTTTTCATCCACATAAGTTTGTAGAATATCTTCTGTTATCCACATTTTTAAGATTTTAAAGCCTAAACCTGTGAATAAGGCCTCTGCCCTTGCTTTACTTAAATCATGATAATACCGGCCATTTTTCTCGCCTTCAAAGTCACCATATTTAAACGAAGTATATAAAATCCCCCCAGGCGTTAGTGCCTTCTTAAACTTATTAAGTATTCCTTCAAGCTCGTAGCTAGGCACATGCACTAAGGAAGCTGCTGCCCAAATGCCATCAAAGATAGGGGCAAAATCAATCTCATTAAACTGCATATGCACTACCTCTTTTCCAATATATGCCCCTGCTAACTGACACATCTCTATAGCACCATCTAAGGCTACCACTTCATATCCATGATTCATAAAGATTAAACTATCTCTCCTTGGGCCACAACTTGCATCTAGTATTTTGCTTCCTATTGGAAGAATGCCCAAAAAGTCCTCATACTGTTTGCTCATATCTCTATTCATCTATCTTCCTTTCCTTTTTCTAATCCTATTTTTAGTATTATAACCAATTAACGAAAAAAGCTGTGTACTAACTTTTTAGTACACAGCCTTTTTTTATCTACTTTTTATACCTATTATTTATAGCAATGATCACATGGATCATCTTTGCCACTTTCCTCAAGGGTACCACTTAAAATAGTTTTACTTCTAGAAAGTGCCTGGCAATCCTCTGTTTTATGATAGCTTTTACCACTAGGTGTCCAATATACTACTTCTCCCTTATCTGGTGTTGTATCTTTAACATTGGCAGCATCCTTATTACTTGTATCTTCTTTACTCGTTGAATCTCCGTTACTAGCTGTATTTGATACTGTAATGCTATCTTTCTTAGTCTCTGTTTGCTCTATTACATTTTGCTTCTCTTCTTTTTTCTTTGTTCCTACTGTACCATTTTCACAGTCTGTTGTAATACCATGTCCTGTAGATTTAAATACAATGCTACCGCATTTATCTGTTCTATGTACTTCAATCCCCTTTAGTTTATCTAAAGTTTCTTGATGTGGATGTCCATATTTATTTCCTTCTCCGCAAGTAATGACTGCATAAGTTGGATTAATCTTTTCTAAGAATGCTTGTGAAGTACTTGTTCTAGAACCATGGTGCCCCACTTTTAATAAATCTACTTCTTCTACTTTCGATAAGATTTCTTTTTCAACTTCTTCCTCAGCATCTCCCATGAGAATCACCTTATCCTCACCATTGATATATTCTACAACGAGAGATTCATTATTTGTATCACTACCACCATCTGTATTCATTACCCTGAAGTAACCTCCACCTAATGGGAACTGGCTGTCTTCTAATGGCACACTTGGTGTTAATCCTTTGTCCATAACGGCATTAATGAAGTCACGATATACTTTAGTATCTGCATCACCATTTGCTACAAATACAGTATTGATATGTATATTCTCTACAACAGTATCTAATCCTCCTACGTGATCAGCATGTGCATGTGTTGAAATAATATATTCAAGTTCTGTAATGCCATGACTCTTTAAATAACTTACAATGAACTCACCATCTTCATTTTCAGCGCCATCTATTAACATCGCCTCACCATTGTTTATAATGAGAATTGCATCAGAATTTCCTGTATCAATAAAGTGGATTTCGCTTTCTCCCTGAGTAACATTCTTATCTTCAGTTACATTTTGGTTTACTTGTGTTGTACTATTTGATGTAACTTGCTCTTTAAAGGCTTGGGCTGCCCCATTACATCCTGGTAAAAATGTTAGGGCTGCTACTAAACCTAGTAAACTTAATTTATTAAAAAACTTACGTATCTTCATTTTTTACTCCCTTATTATATGGTTGTCTATTTTAAAGTCATATTATGTGTTTGCTATGTCTTTATTATAAAGGAATTTAACATAAACTTCCACTAATCTTGAAAAACCATACAATAAGGGACTTTCTACACCCTGCTATTACAATATTTATCCATTAATTTGTCGATTTCAAACTGTGCTATATTCGACTTACGAATACTATTATTCATTCGTTCTAGATTAAGTTTACCCTTCTTATATTCTTCTTCTGTAATCTTTTGCGTTGCTTCTACGGCGCAGCTTGCCCATACAAATAAATTCGCTAACATCTCATCTCTAGATATAAGACTCCATGGCTTAGGCCGATATGCTACTATCATCCATTCTTCATCTGTAAACATATTATAAGCCGTGGTACAATACTCCCCACTTTTATACGTTATAAAGGTCTTAATACCATTTGTTAACTTCCTTGCAAAAATCCCTCTTCTAAGCTCATGCTCCTCCTCATAAGGAGCATTTAAGTCACTCATTCCAAAATGGACAAATGGCTCTTTCTTATAATCAATCTGACAGATATAAACTTGATGATTTTGTTCTAAAAAGTACTTTAAACGCTTTTTAAATGAAGTCATACAGTTTTTCATATCGTATTTTCTCCTATATCTATAATTTTCCTTTATATATTGCTTATCTTTAAGTATAGCCAAAATATGTTATTTTAATAATTATCCTATGTATCATTACATCTAAAAATAGCTTTCAATTTTGTTCAAATCCTTTTGCCATGCTGCTACTGCATTTTTCATATTTGCTTTTGAACCATGCATCTTTATAAATAACTTCAAATAATTTTTAGTTTTTTCTTTTCCTAAAGTAGGCATTGCATGTTGTGTAAGTATCCTCCAGCGCTCTTGCTCACTTTTGGAAGTTGTATACCCCATCTGCATAAGCGGTGATGTTTTGTTTAGATTAATATTTAATTCTCCTGAGGTAGACTTTGATATTTCTTGATTATTATTACTTATAATAATCTTTTGCTCTATTTCTTTATCTAACTTTGTTTTAATTTCATGTGGTGCTATTAATATGTTTATATGTGCTACTTCATGCCTTTCTAAATAAAACTTACTACACTTTTTACAATACTTTGCTTCGACTTTTACGGCTCCTGCTGAGTCCTTCATAAATACCCACATTTCTTTCATACCTATTTGTCTTGAACAACAATTACTTTTTTTGAATATCTCCTTTCTATAGGGTATACATGCTCTCTTTATTTTCTTTCTCAATTCTTTTGCTGCTTTCCCTTCAAAGCCATATATATTTTCATGCGTCTCCATATACCTAGATGCACAAATCTTAACTTTATCATATATTTTTTTCTCTCTATCCTGACATAGCAAACGATATAATTTGTTTCCTTCTAGCTCTATTTTAAGATATTCTCTTATACTGCTATAATTTTGAATCATCTTTTTATCATAGTTATAAAAATAGCTAATACATAATAACTGATTGATCAGTCTGTTTTCCCATAGCGTATTATAATAAGCAGCATTTTGATATGTATATTCTAATAACCCGATTAACTTCTGCTCTTCTTCAGCTATAAAACTTTGCTTAATTTGTTTCATCAACTCTTCTATATTCATCATCTCTGTTTCTTGCTTCACTACGCTTACATTAGTCTTATTATTACACACATCTATTTTTTCTTCTGATACGCTTTCCTCTAGCTTCTTACTTTTCAACTGGGCTTCTAACATAGCTATATAATTTTTTAATCTCTCATTTTCTTGCTTTACATCTTCTACCTCGCTTTCTAATAATTCAACTTGTGAGCGTCTAGCTTTTATTTCATTCATCACAATCTGTAAGAAATCCTTTGTATTTAATAAGTATTGCTCTTGTAGAGCAGTAAATTCTTCTAATCTAATTAAATTTTCACCCATTATAACACTCCCCACTAATTTTATGTCTATTAATAAATATTATATAATAATAT
>USPX01000013.1 GCA_900556665.1 uncultured Eubacteriales bacterium | reverse complement strand
AGTTTAATGAATCGACTGGTTTATATGATTACTATTTTGTTTTCAAAGTTCATTTGTTTTCGTTAGCTGCGCTCACCGCCGCTGACTTGTATAATAATACAGTATATATCATTATAAGTCAACACTTTTTTATAACTTTTTTATTTCTTATGTTAACTTTTCTTAAACCCTTGATTTTATAGGGTTTCTCAAGTGATTTATCGTCTATTACTTTCTTATGATGTGTTAAAAAACTAGTTTTTATTCATGTTTTTTTATTTTTTATTTGTTTATTCCTTATTTGAACCCATTTAGTACTTATTATAGCTATCTTCTTAGATTTCTTTTCTATTTGATTAAGGGCTATAGTTAAAGAGGATGAAACCTTTATTAGATTTCATCCTCTTTAACTATATACTTTAATATCGCTTACCTTTATGCCTTATCTTCTATATTAATAAGAAGCTTTTAGCAGCTTAGGAATTAATTTATTCTGTTTACTTAAATAACAATAAATAGCTACAAGCACTATTCCTTTAAATACACTGGTTATACTTATACTCCACCAAATCCCCTCTAATCCTAAGTACTTAGTGAGGACTAAGCATAATGGAATTCTTGAACCTGTTAATACAATACTTATTATATTAGGTAGATAAGTTCGCCCCATTCCATTAAAGGCTCCTGTAATTGTAATCTCCGCACACATGAATAATTGTGAATATCCTAATATAAGAAGATATTGTTTCCCTATTTCTATAGTTTCTGTTTCAGCAACAAATATCTTCATTAATGGTTCTCCTGCAAAAATTAGAAGTAACGTCGTTGCTACTCCAATAATTACTGATAAGCCCATTGTAATTCTAACACCTTTATGAATACGTTCTGTTTTACCGGCTCCATAATTTTGTCCTACATAAGTAGATATGGCTGTAGAGAAACCTCCTGCTGTAAGCCATGATAATGCTTCTATTTGTGAACCAATTTTTTGTGCTGCGATTGGTGTTGCTCCCCAATTCGCTACTAACCTTCCTATTATCATAGAAAATGTAGTGAATAATCCGCTTTGTAATGCACCTGGTAAACCAATATGTGCAATCTCTCTAATAAGATTCCATTTAGGTCTTTTTAAGATATTCAATGTTAGAAATGAAACATTTTTTCTTATAAGCGCAATAATAAAGCATGCTGTTACTATAACTTGTGCTGTTACTGTCGCTAATGCTGCTCCTAATACACCTAACCTTGGAAAATCTCCTAATCCAAATATTAATACCGGATCAAATATCATATTAAATATTAATCCAATTGTATTAATAATAAATGGTGTCTTACTATCACCCATTCCATTAAATATTCCACTAAACACTGGTCCTGAGAAGAAGAAAATCATTCCTATAGCCACCGTTATAAGATATGTTTTTGCCATTTGTATAATCTCTAAGTTTCCTAACTTAAAGAAATCTACTAATTGATTATGAAATGTGATTAATGTTATACCATATAAAGCTGCTAGTACAACGTTGATTTGCAAACCACTTATAATGTAGGCTTTCGTTTTATCATAATCTTTTCGTCCTATACTTTGAGATACCTTAATAGTTACCCCTAGCTTAGCTATCATAATGAAAGCTTCTGCTAACCAAGTAAAGAAGCCAGCTGTACCTACTGCTGCTACAGCATCACTTCCAAGTTTACCAATCCACATCATATCGATAAGATTATAGGCCGTTTGTATAAACGAAACACCCATAATAGGTATGGCTAACTTAACCAATTTATCTACTATAGAACCCGTCGTTAAATCTATATGCTTTCCCATGTTGTCTCCTATTTCTTTTAAGATTGTAATCATTATACTAAATAAAATATCTTATATACGTTACCATCTTGAGAAATATATTTCAATAAAACACCATGTCTACCTAACTATTCCCCTACTCCCCCTGCATAGCATTTACAATATTGCGTTCTTCGTGTTGTACTTCTAACTTTTCATTGTATTGATACATCATAAACCACACAAGGCTGGCCATAACTAAAGTTACTACGATGTATCCCGTTATTTGCCCAATAATATTTTTCATAATCTTTCCCCCATTATATCTATATTTAAATTTCATTCTAACATAATTATGTTGCTTTAAGGATATACACTATTTATAGTTTTGCATGTACTAAATGATCTAAAAAGCACTTACAGACTTACTAGTTTATAGCTTTAATCCATAAGTGCCTTTGGTTATTTTTTCTTTAGTCTATTCTCCGAATTTATATCCTACTCCCCATACTGTAAAAATGTACTCTGGAGATCTTGGATTATCTTCTATTTTCTCACGTAACTTTCGTATATGTACCATAACAGTATTGTTATTTTCTATATACTCTTGGTTCCATACACGCTCGTAAATAGTTGATATCTTAAATACTATGCCTTTATTTTTCCAAAGTAATTTTAAAATGCTAAGCTCAGTTGGTGTAAGGCTGATTTCTATGCCTGATTTAAAAACTTGGCCTGTTTCTAAATCTAATTTTAATTCTCCCTCCTCTAATTGTTGCACATTAGCTTGTGCTGGGATATTAAGTTTTGTAAAACGACGTAGTTGCGCCTTAACCCTAGCAATGAGTTCTAATGGATTAAATGGTTTAGTTAAATAATCATCTGCCCCTACTGATAGACCTAATATCTTATCAATATCTTCTACTTTTGCTGAAAGCATGATGATTGGTAAATTGTGCTGCTCACGAATCTTAATACAAGCATCAATCCCATTTACTACAGGCATCATAACATCTAATATAATCAGCTGAATATCATGTTCTTCTACCATTTGCATTGCTTCTAATCCGGTTTTAGCTGTTAATGTACTATATCCTTCATTCTTTAAATATATTTCAATTAAATCTCGAATTTCTTTTTCATCATCCACTATAAGAATCTTTTCCTGTGCCATTTATAAACATTCCCTTATTATTTATTTTTACTGCTTCACCTTAGGTAATCCTACTTTAAAACTAATTAAATCACCATTTACTTTAGCATTAATCTTCCCACCATGTAGTTCTACAATATTTTTAGCAATTGCTAAACCTAACCCACTGCCACCAGCTTGACTATTACGTGACTGATCTGCTCTGTAAAAACGTTCAAAGAACTTATCAACTTCTTCTTGTGGAATATTATCACAGTGATTACTTACTGCAACATATACACTTTTAGAGAATTCTTTAAGCTCTACATATATAGCATTGCCTTCCTCACTATATTTAATAGCATTTTCAATGAGATTCTCAAACACCCTTGTAATCTTCGCAACATCTACATTTACTTCTGCATTAGTTGGCGCAATATAGGTTTGAATATCTATGTTCTTTTCAGTTGCCAGTGGCATAAGCTCTTCAATTAGTTGATTCAGTAAATTACTAATAGATATCATTTCTTTATTTAATTTTACACTATCTTGGTGAAGCTTTGTGAGTTCAAATAAATCTTCAATGATTACTTTAAGCTTTTGTGATTTGTCATAGGCAATATTTAAATATTTATCATGTTCTTCCTGTGTTTGATAAGCCCCATCCTTTACAAGTCCCATATAACCTATGATAGAAGTTAATGGTGTTCTAAGGTCATGGGCTACATTTGTGACTAATTCGTTTTTAGCTTTTTCTGCTTTCATTTGTGCATCTATTTGTGCTTTGATTTCTTGCTCCATAATAGTGATGTTTTGTGCGACTCTTGCTAATTCATCTTCTCCTACAACTTCTATATTATATGATAAGTCTCCTTTAGAAATCTCACCTAAACAACTCGAGAGATATTCAATATATGCAATCTTATCTTTAGTAAGCCTTGTAACTAATAAAATAAATACTGCTACTGCTGCCATGAAGCCTAGTATATTCCCGTCTTCATTATATCCATAATATGTTTCATCTTCTAAAGTTGCACCTATAAACAGATAATAAATTGTGTCATTTAAAACTACTGGGTAAATGGCTTTATAGGCACTATCATTATAATTTTGATTAACAGATTGAATACATTTCGCTAAATCTACTTGTACAACATTGTCATCATAATAAACAAGTTTTCCTGTACTATCTGTAAAATAAACTTCTGATAAACTACAGTAGTTATTTATATCTCTTTTTAATTCTCTGACTCTTTCCTTTACAGTGCGTAAAACAATACGATTCATATCTATATTAGTATCCTTAATAAATTTAATGATACTTTTAGCCGCCTCTTCATTGCTCCAATCACCAGATTCCTGAAGTCTATTTAAATCATCATATAATAATGCAATCTTTTCTTCTTCCTTTATACCTATATGCTGATTTGTTAAGTCTTCTAAGTATCCTTTTAAACCTTGTACAGCTGTCTTTTTATCTTGTCCAATCATGTCATAGATATCCGAAATATTGATATACTCCTCTGTATGGGCCTGTAGAGTATTTAAATTGTTAACCTCATTTAAAACAAGTTCTTCTACACGTTCTCTATTATGTTCGTTAGTTCTATAACTATATCGCCCAATAGTCTCATCAACTACTTTAGAAACACAAGTAAATGTTATACTACTTACTACTAGGCTAATTCCAACCACACATAAGATTTCTAAACGGATACTTTTCTTGGTTCTTTCTATACCAATATTATAGGCATTAATTACTTTATCTTTAAATTTTATATATGATTCATTCTCTGCAATGCTCTTTTTCTTTTGTTTTTTCTGTGGTGGATTGGTATCCTTCTTTTTATGCCACATTTATTTGCTCCCTTCTCCTTATATCTATTATTTAGCTATCTGACCACTCTCTAATATATTGAAACTTTTGCCTACACGAATCATAATTCTTGAAGAACCATCTCCGTAAGTATAAATATTTTTCTTTTTCTCTGTAAGTTTAAATTCACTAAGAATCTTAGAACTTGCTTCACTTAATTCATCACGTTCTTCTTCATTCACATCATATGTTGTATATTGATCTATACTCTCGCCACCATTAAGTTCTTCTGACATGCACATTACTTTAAAGCCTGCAATATTGGCTGGTAGGTTTAATGTTGTTTGATTGTCTTCACCTTTAACTTTAATTGATTGTGGTTTAATTGTCTTGATATCTACAACTGCTGCTTCTCCCTCAATGTTTATAGCATTAAATGGTCCATCTAATGTTACATTCCCATAATGATCTTTAATTGCTACATCACATAAAGTACTTGTTTGTAAATTAATTGTATTATTATTACCTGAGATATTCACTTTTTTACATTCGCCTGTAAATTTAATTTCACTATCAGATATTTCACCTTCTAATTCTTCTATTGTACAATCATTCATTACAAACGTTCTTACATCTGCATCAACATTCATTTTTTCTACTTTACACTGCTCCATTAAAACTAATGGTGTTCCATTAATTAATTCTAACGTTTTAAATGATCCTTTTAACTCGTAACGTGCTGAGCCATTAAGTTCTACATTAGCTTGTTGTTTAGAATTAATATTGATTGTACTTGCTCCACCAGTTATCAAATTAATATTTTCATAATTACCATCTAATTTAACATCAGTCCAATGTTGCTCAATTCTAAGATTCTTAATGTCAAATCCAGTTAAATCAATTTCTTCTGTATGATAAACATCTCTATAGCCTACATAATCCACATCTAATGTATCTAATGCTTTAACTGGTAAATATACTGTTAAAGCTTTTTTATTTCTTCTTTTTCCAAAGTTAAACTTTGATTCCTGTACTTGAAGTAAATTAATATGGCAGTTTTTATCTTTGCTTGCTACAGTTAATTCAAGCTTTTCATTATCCCCAAAGAAGGTTTCACAGCTTTGGTTAAACTCTGCATAGGGTTCTCCCGTTGTTGGCTTAATTGTTACAGGGATATCTGACTTAATATATATCTTATCAATATTTGTTAAATCTAATGGCTTATTATCATGGTCTGTATACACCATTCCACCTTGATAATAAACCTTTCCTGCTAAACTTGCACTTGTTATAAAGCTTGCCCCAAAAATAATTGCTAACGCTATAAGCCATTTTCTCATTTATCTCACCTCTTTTTTATTTTTTCTATTTAACCCAATTCTACGTACTAACCCAATAATTCCTCTTATCACTATCATGAATATGATTAAAACAATTCCCCCAAAAGACATGGCTGCTATCCCTACTGAGATACCTAATGCTATCATTGTTGCATTAATCTGTGTTGCGAGGAAACATGTCATCCCTATAATAAATAGCCCTCCACCTATACATGCTAAACTGCCTAAACTAATGCCTCCTAGAACACTTAATGTTCCACCAACTCCTATACCTCCTACGATTCCTATAACAGGTAGTAACATAATAAATAAAATTAGCTTCACTAATCGTAATGACCATTTTGCTAAAAAGCCTCTCTCTTTCTTTTTTTCTGTCTCCATATAACTTGAAAATGAGGTGTCTTTTTGTATTTCTCTTTCTTCCTGTCCATCTGTATTGTTTTCTTTTCCTGCTTTATAATCTTCTTCTATTTTGCTATGATCTGCTTCTGAATATTTTTCTTCAGGAGCTTTCTCAGCTATACTTTCTTCTTCATCTTCTGTAAGAACTGATTCATACTGCCTTGTTTTATGATGCTCTACGATACTTAGCTGATCTTCATTAATTTCAGGATTCTGTACTGACTTACTTAAATTAATAATCTCATGTTTTTGTGCTTCAATTGCTGCTATTTCATCCTTTGTATCTACAGTTTGCATATTCTCTTGTGTATCTTCCTGTATAATTGCTTGTACATGTTCATCTACTGTAGATTGTTTAGCAGCTTCTTCTATGATTTGTACATCTATAACTTCTTCTTCATTTTCATCAAGTACATGATAGTCTTCATATCTTTTATTCTTCATTGACTTCTCCCTCTCTTTATATACATTTCTAATATAAATCTATCTTAAAACATACTTCTTAATATGCTTCACCTTAAAAATTAAGATTTCTTAAGAATTAGTATATAAACTACAAAAAAGCTCATAGGTTAATGTCTTCATTAACCTATGAGCTTTTATATAGTATTAGAGGTTTATTTTTACTTAATTAGAAGTTTAATGCATAGCTTACAAGTTCAACTTCACCATTTGTTGTACCTGATACACCAATAGTTACTGTTTCACCTGGTGCAATTTCTTTATTATAATCTGCATTAGTAAATGTGTATTTGTTACCATCTTGAGATTGAACTGTACCACCCCAAGTTTGTGTAACATTACCTGTAATTTCTGCATCTAATGACCAGTTTGAAATTGTTTCTTCTGATGTATTTGTGATTTGGATTTCACCTGTGAAGTTACCATCCCAAGTATTTTTCACATCAAGTGCTACATCATAAGTTACTTCTGTATCTTTTTTCTCTGGATTTAAGAATTTATAATTTGCTGGTGTTGGTGCATCACCTTCATAATTAGCTGTGAAGCCAACTGTTATTGTGCCACCAGCTGGAATTTCTTTGTTCCAACCCAAGTTTTTGATTACATAGTGTGAACCTTCATGTGATACGATTTCGCCATACCAAATGCTAGAGATTTCTCCATCGTAATCAAATTCAACTATCCAATCATTAATTGGTGTTGTTTGAGTATTTGTAAATACTAATTCACCATTTACACCTGTTCCCCAATCGCTACCAATATTGCAATCAGCTTCAAATTTAATAGCTACTTCTAAATCATATGTAACTTCCATATCATTATCATCTAATTTAGCTGTAATTGTTGTATAACCAGGTTTTAATGCAACTAAGTTACCATTTTCATCTACTTTAGCTACTTTTTCATTACTGCTTGACCATTTGCTTACTTCTTTATCTGTTGCATTATCTGGTGTGATTACTAAGTAGTCATTTAAGTCTACTGTATCTCCTTGATAAAGTGTTGGTAATGTATTGAAGCTAGCATCTTCCACTCTAATTGGGAATACATAGTTAACTTTAGTTACTTTAAGATCTGAGTTTTGAGCTCCGATATAAACTTTATTTAAGCATGGGAATGCTTCACCATAGCTTTCGTAGTTTTCTGTACCTTCAGCATATGCTTTTACCATGTCTTCGTATCTGAAGTATGCTACGCCATCTTTTACTTCTGACGCTTGTGCTTTTGCCCAGCCTGCACCACCTGACCAGCTTTGTAAAATAATTTCTGGTGCTTCTTCACCTTCGTATTTAACTGCAATTTTTACATTCTTACCAAGTTTGTTCATCATGATATCTGTACCTGGAATAAATGTTAATGCTTGACCCCATGCTGTACATGTGCCTTCACCTTTGTAAATTAATGTAGGATCTTCAGTTTCTTTAAGATAAACTTTTGTAATTGTAAGGTCTGAACCTGTATCTCCAATATGGATTTGATCTAAGCTTGGGAATGGCTCTTCTGATGGTTCTTCTAATTCTTTAGCATAAGCTTCTACCATATCTTCATATCTGAAGTATGCTACGCCATTTTCTACTCTTGCAGGTGCTACTTTAACCCAGCTTGGTCCACCTGACCAGCTTTGTAAAACAAGTTCTGGTTTTGATTCACTTTCGTATTTAACCGCAATATTCATACCTTCTGTGAGGTCTTTAAGCATAATATCTTTATTTGGTGTTAATGATACTGCTTGACCCCAATCTGTTGATGTAGCTTCGCCATCAAATATTACTTTAGAATCTGTAATATCAACTGATTCACCATTATAACCTTCAATTAAAGCTTTCATGATACCTGGTTTAAACCATTTAAGTCTTCTTCTATCAAAGATACCCATTGCATCTGTTTCATTTTCTGTAATTGCACCGTTATCCCACCATACACATGGTATGTTATATGATTTACATAATTGTGCATAGTATTTAGCATGAGTTGCACGAGCTTCATCATTATTTTTATTTGTTGATGCAAATTCACCGATAACTACTGGAATATCTTTGCTTAAGAACATTTCATTTAATGATTTAAATAGATTTTGAAGTTCTCTCTTATCTTCATCTGAACCCCATGTTACTTTGTCTGATGTTGTATCCATAGCAAATGAATATGGTAAGTATGCATGAATTGATACAGCAATCATATCATCATCTGGAATTTCTAATGCTGTTGCACCAGCATAGTTTGAAGATGCAGCATATGGCGGAATCATGACTAATCTATCTGCATTATTTCCGCCGCTATTTCTGATAGCTGCTAATGCAACGCGATTGTAGTGATTTACGATATCATAAGCTGTTTTGTCTCCTGTCCAGTCTTCTTCATTACTACGTGGCTCGTTCATTGTTTCAAATACTAATTTATCGCCATAGTCACTGAAACGTGCACCAATTTGTTCCCAAAGTTTTTCATAGTGAGCAGCAGCTGACTCTTCTAATTCTGGTGTTGTATAGAACCATCCTTCTGGAGCGTGATGTACATTAAGGATAACGTACATGTCATTAGCAAGTGCATAATTTACAACTGTTTCAACTCTATCCATGTATTCTTTACTAATATTAACATCTTCATCTGTACCTGTATCCCATGTTACAGGAACTCTGACTGTATTAAATCCTGCTGCTTTAATAGCATCAATCATTTTTCTTGTTGTCTTAGGATTTCCCCATGCTGTTTCTCCACCTGTTGAATCTAATGTATTACCTAAGTTCCAACCAACTTTCATATCTTTTACAAGTTCTTTTGCTGTTAAACCACGCATTTCAGTTGGGTGTTTATAATCATCTGGGAATTCTGGTTCATCTGCTGGTTTAGCAACATATGTATAATCATCGCAGCTAAGTGTTACTTCTAATGAAGTAATTGCTTTTACATATTCAGAGAAGTCTCCAGGTACATAGTCTTTTAATGAAATCATTGTTGTATTACCTTGCATACCCCAAGACATTTCTTGTGCAATGTAATCTACATCAAAATCTGGTGAATCAAGGTTAATTACGATATCATCATAACCTGTAGCTTTCATAACGATTTCTTTAACATTTGCTTTGAAAATAGATCTATCCCCATCTTTTAGTTTGCTATCACCAAATTGTAAACCAAATAAATAATCATTCTCTGCATTAGCAAATACGCTATTACCCTCTGCATCTACTGTATCAAATTTAAATGTATTTTCTTCACCATAAATAAGTTTTTCACTTCCTGGTGAATACCAGCTCCAGTCTCCACCATTTTGCTGTAAATAGAATTGTGTGAAGAGTTCACTTTCATCACCTTTTTTATAAGGATTTTCACCTTCTACTTTTTCTTCTTCTTTAGGTGCTTGTCCTTTATATGTATAACCATTTAAAGTAACTTTAGCTTCAAAGCTTGTAATAGCTTTTAAATATGGTAAGAAGTCATCTCCTAAGTAATCTTTTAAATCTATACTTGTTGTATTACCTTGAACTCCCCAAGATACTTCTTCTGCTAAATAGTCAACTTTATAGTCTTTTTGTTTTGGATCAATTACTAAGTCCTCATATCCATCAGCTTTAATGATAATTTCATCGATTGTTAAATCTACGCTGCTACTGTCTCCTGCAATAATTTTGCTATCACCAAACTGAAAACCAAATGCTGCATCTTCTGTTGCTACTGCAAATTTGCTATTATTGTCATCATCGAGTGCACTAAATTCAAGTGTTGTTGTTTCCCCTACTGTTAAATTTTGTCCACCAGCTGACATCCAGTCCCAATTACCACTTTGGTTTTGTGCATAAAATTGGCAGAAGATTGGTGAACTATCTCCTACTTTATATGTACTATCTGCTTCTGTAGCTTGTACCATTGGCATCAAAGAAGAAACCATTGCTGCCGTTGTACAAACTGAAAAAATACGTTGTCTCCATCTTTTATTCATTTTAAAGCTCCCCTCTCTCCGTGAGTTATTTTTACGCTCTACTCACTGTCAATAAAATTATACGCTCTTGCAGTAAAAATTGTAAATATTGCCACATCTCATGTTGAGTTCTCTCTTATTACATCTTGTACTTATTACCGACACTACATGTTTTTTATGACATTTATATATCTATTTTTACTATTTTAACCAATGCTAAAGAAATAAGGAGTTGTATGTACTTTCCATACCAACTCCTTGTTTCAAACTATTATTGAATTATTCTACTACTACAACACCTAACATCTTACTAAACTCTACAGCTTGTATAGGTGTTACTTTAATGCCTCGCAGGTCCTCAAGTTTTACATTAATACCCTCTATATCGCATGTACTTAAATCAACACCTTTAAGCTTAGTCCCACTAAAGTCTACACGTTTCATCTCACATTCATTAAATCTAACACTTTTTATCTTACATACACTAAAGCCTGATTGATTAAGCTTACATTGGCTAAAGCTTACATCTCTCAAATCACTGCCACCTAACATCATATAATCACAGTGACATCCTTCAAACTCTACTTCCCTAGTGGAAGCTTCCCCCATATGCGTCCCAATAAGTTTACAATTTTTAAACTCACAATAATGAAGTACAGATTCCTCCAAATTAATGTTAGATAAATCGCAATTAATAAATGTAGTATGAATGAAATCCACATGCTCTAAATTTACGTCCATAAATCTTACATTTTCAAATGTGACATTACGAAAAACTACATATCTTGCATTAATCTCTATCAAATCACAATCATTAATTGTGATATCCTCAAACTGATCTTCGTCCTGAATATTCATTTTGCTCCTCTTCCCACACTTTGACCTTTGCAACTACCGGATAGTGATCTGATGGGTATTTCCCATCTTTGTTGTATTTTACAACTTCTGCATCTAATATCTCAAATTCCTCAGATACAAAAATGTAATCTATGTGTACCCCCTGCTCTTTTCCTTTGAACATACTCATGGTTGTTTTATCATATAATGCCTCATTAATATCCTGCACTGCAAAAAGTCTTTTGCTTGTGTATTTTCCTGATTTAAATTTTTTCATTACCTTGCTATTTGGGGTGGCATTAAAGTCACCCATTAATATACATGGTACCTTTTCCTTCTCATAATTAGCTTCCATAATCTCTGCAATTTTTTTTAAACCAAATTCTCTTGCGCTAGCAAATAAACAATCTAAATGCGTATTATAAATTCTTAACTTTTCTCCTGCCTTTGATTCACACAATACAGTGGTACAAATTCTAGGAAATAATGAGAAGAATACAGTACTCCCTTCTTTCTCTGGTGTTTTAGATAACCAGAAGGTCTGATGTTCTAGAATCTTAAAATCTTTTTTAATAAGTAAACTATTTTTTTCTGAGAAAAGTCTTTTTGTTCTACCTAGGCCTACAATATGATATTCAGTCATATTATTACAGATATCCTTATGCATTTTCTGAGTAACCTCTTGTAAACCGATTATCTCACAATCATATTTTCTCATTGTTTCATATACTAAATCTGCACGCTTATGCCATCTATTATTAATATCAAATATATTGTCTGCACGTATATTAAAGGTCATTATCTTCATTACACTTGCCTACCTCACTTATTTATTTTTATGTTTATTATATCATAATACTTTTTCTATTATTAATTGCTACCTTTTACTCAAAACCTATTTTCATATATATTTTTTACATCTATAATGCATATACATATCAATACCCACATATTGATATAAGGGGACTTTCCCCTACAAGTTAACTTATCTCATATGAAGAAGGAGGTTGTGTATCATCATGAGTAAAAAACAGCAATTGTTAAGCTTTTTAAACGAAAACATTTTTGACCCTATCATTTCCGCTCCCTATGCATCCTCACAATTGAAGAATGATTTTTTATGTATGCGTGAAATGCTTAAAGATTTTTCTGCCAAAGGGATTTTATACTTTGTTTGGATTAGTCTTTTTAATCAGGAAAACGAAATTATTTTGTGTAATCGCTTAATAGATGAAGGCTTTCATTTCTATAAATCCGTTACAGATAATTTTAAAGAGAATTTTTCCTATGAATGGCTCCTCTCTTCATAGCTTATCATTGATACACTGTTATGAATTGGGTATAATAAAAATATAAAATTCATATGCACAAAAGATAAGGAGCTTACTATTTATGCGACGCTATTCAAAACTATCTACTATAGATTCAAACTTACTGATTGATATTCTAAAATTCTTCTTCGACAGATGTGATAAAGTAAATATTTACTTCCCAAATACTACAAAGGAAACTTCAGAAGTAAATACTTTCAAAAATCAATTTTTAGCTGCAACTCACATTATCGAAAATGCAGAAGAACTTGGCTCACTTGAAGAAACTTTAGAAGAAAAAGAAGGATTTTCTATGATTATTGCTTCGCTCACAAATGAAGTAAAAACACTCCTTCTTGATATGAAAACAAATTTACACCTAAACCTCGGGCTTATTGAAGGTGATAAAGTTCTCTTCTATATCGGAGATGAAGATGAATGTGTAATCGAAGCAGATGAAGACTCAGATATCTTTGCTTCTTCACTCTTTGATTCATTTAAAACTATATAAAAATATTCCAAAGAAAGTGTTGCAAATCACATTGTAACACTTTCTTTTTTCTATCTCATTTTTTTATTATCCTTTTCTCATCATCTTCTAATAGTTCATTTATTTTCTTCTAATTATCACTGCCTATAATAACATCATCAAGGAAATCAAATAAGTTTTTAAGGGAGATGTTAATTATGACAAATATTACTTTAGAACAAATCGATACAATTATGGAACGTGCTAACGTTTCTTATTCAGAAGCGAAGTCAGCTTTAGAACAAACAAATGGAGACATCGTTGCAGCACTTCTTAAACTTGAAGAAGATAAAAAAATCAAATCAACTACAGAAGCCTTCAAAGAAAAGAACAACTATGGCAAACGCTTTAAATCTTTCATTCAAGACCTTAATAAGTCATCTTTCACACTTCAAAAAGATGCACATACTTATATCAACATACCATTAGCTTTTGCAATTGTCCTCTTTATTCTTAGCTTACCATTCTCACTCATTGCACTTATTCTTAGTTTAGCCCTAGGCGTGAAAATGAATATTGAAAGTAAGGAAGATATTTCACAAAAAATCAACTCTACATTTTCTAATTAAATTTTAATGTTTCACTCAACATCTTCTCAGATTTTTTCTATATACTAGTATCATAAATAAAAGCCTCTAAATAGAATTTATATAAAAAGGAGTAATATATTATGGAGATTACACTTGAACAAATAGATTTAATCATGCAACGTGCAAATGTTTCTTATGCGGAAGCTAAAGCTGCTCTTGAGAAGGCTAATGGAGATATCTTAGAAGCTTTACTTCTTTTAGAACAAGGTGAGAAAATCAAATCAAACAACACAGCCTCTCAAAAAGCCCAATCTACTAATACTGACAAAATTAAAAGCTTTATTAATAAACTCAATGCAACTAACTTTATTATGAAGAAAAAGGACCATACTTATGTAGATGTACCTCTTTCTTTTGCTTTAATCTTTTTAATCCTTAGCTTCCATGTTTCTATTGTAGCTATCATTGTTTCTCTTGTACTTGGCGTACGTATTCATATTCATGGAGATAATGATTTAGCAAGTAAAATTAATTCAACCTTTGATGAGTTCACTAAATAATCCTTTCAAAAAGCTGCTTTCACTTAAGTGCTAGCAGCTTTTTAAAAGTAAGTTACATTGATTACAATGCCCTTTTTCTGTCCATATTCATACTAAGGGCTATACATAATATAAAAACTATTTATAGTATATCTTAAGCAATACTTATAAATAAATTGAAATATATTTTTTAAATAATTAAACTCTAGTATACTTAATCTATATAGGATTTTCAGTATATATATTAAAGGTAGGTGATTCTCTTATGAAACAATTATTAATTATAGAGGATGAAGTTAAAATCGCACGTTTTTTACAATTAGAATTAGAGCATGAAGGGTATAGTGTAGACCTTTCTCATGATGGTAGAGAGGGGCTTAATAAAGCTTTAGAAGGCAACTTTGACCTTGTTATATTAGATGTCATGTTACCTTCCTTAAACGGTATGGAAGTACTCCGTCGTATTCGCCAGACTTCAGATTTACCAGTCATTATGCTTACTGCCAAGGATGATGTCATGGATAAAGTTATGGGCTTAGACTTAGGCGCACAAGATTATATTACAAAACCATTTGCTATCGAAGAGCTTCTAGCACGTATTCGTGTACTCTTTAAGCTCAAAACCCCTGCTACTGCACCTTCTCCAACACAAGAACTCCTTACTTGTAGCAAACTTTCACTCTGCCCTGAGAAATATGAAGTAAGTTATGATAATATTCCTATTGCATTAACTAAAAAGGAATTTGAACTTCTTGAATACCTTATGCGCAATAAAAACTTAGTCGTAACAAGAGAAAGTATTTTAGAAAAAGTTTGGGGATATGATTATCTTGGAGATACAAATGTTGTAGACGTTTATATTAGATATCTTAGAAATAAGATTGATCAAAAGTTCCAAGATAAATTAATTTATACTATCCGAGGAATGGGGTATCAAATAAAAGATGCTACGAGCCATTAAGAAAATTTTTTCCTCTCTCCTTTCTATTTTTACTTTTACAATTAAGATTATATTTGCGCTCATAAATGGTATTTTTATATTACTCTTTAGAGGCATTGGACTGTTTTTTAATAAGTTTCGATTCTCCATTGCCTTTAAAATCAACTTACTTTATAGTGGTCTTTATTTGTTTCTATTTGTTGTAACTTACTTCATTGGAATGAGCCTCTTCTTAGAACAAGCAGCCTCACAAAATTTATCTATAGAATCACTCATTACACACTTTTCAATTTTACTCAGTATCATGCTCCTTATATCTTTAGCATTTTTCCTTCTCATTGGTAAACATATCGTTGATAAAATGTTAAAACCGCTTAAGGATATGACCACAACAGTTAAACAAATTAAAGGAAATGAATTAAAAGCCCGTTTAGATACAGGTCTAGCTAAAGATGAACTTAAAGACCTAGCTATTACTTTTAATGAAATGATGGATCGTATTGAAGTCTTTGTTGAACGACAAAAACAATTTGCTTCAGACGCTTCTCATGAACTTCGTACCCCCGTTGCAATCATTCAAGGTTATACCGATATGCTTGGTCGCTGGGGAAAAGATGATCCTAAAATTCTAGAAGAAAGTATTCAATCTATTACTCAAGAAACTACTAATATGAAAAATCTATTAGAGAAATTACTTTTTTTATCTCGTAGTGATAAGAATACCTTAAAAACAAATATGCAAAGCATCGACTTATCTCAAATCTGTAAAGATGTTTTAAAAGAAACTAGCTTCATAGATGATGAACATGACTTACGTTCAAAAATAGAGGATAATGTCACCTTAACTGGAGATCCAGAACTCATTAAAGAACTTATCCGTATCTTAATAGATAATGCACTTAAATACACACCTGAAGGTGGCGCCGTAACCTTAGGTTGCGCCATGACTCAAAAGAATATTATCCTTTCAGTAAAAGATACAGGTATTGGTATTCCTAAAGAACACATTCCACATTTATTTGAACGTTTTTATCGCGTGGATGAAGCCCGTACCAAAAGTACTGGAGGTACCGGCTTAGGCCTAGCTATTGCCAACCAAATCTGTACAACACATCAAGCAAAAATATTTGTAACAAGTACCTTAAACGAAGGGACCGAATTTATTGTGTTCTTCCCTCAGTCATTAAAGATATAGATAAAAAGGAGTTATCTTGACTAAAGATAACTCCTTTTTATCTATATCTAACATTTATACTACTTTTGGTAGTTTATCATTATATTTTTAACTTCATCCATAAATTCAGGTTTAACTATCGCCATCATTCTTGGTATAAAGCTCATTAAATATTCCTGATTAAAACCACCATTGGCTTGTTTTGCAAAACTTTCACTCAATAATTCTTTTGCTTTATCTTGGTCATTCACTCTTTCCATGATAAAGTTAAAAAACTTTTCTTGTCCATTGTTCATCTTGTTGTCTCCTAATACTTGCACATGTAAAACTTTCAAATACAAAATTTATATCCATAAATCTTATGCATGTAAGTAAGCGTAGATATCTCTTTTACTTACACCACGATCTTTTGCAACTTGTTTCATAGCTGATTTTTCATCCATGCCTTTATCAGTATAAAATTGCATATGATCTTCAATACTCATACTAGTCCATTCTTGCTGAATTTCTTCTTTAAGTTCTTGTTCATCTTTACCAGCCAAGATTAAAACATATTCTCCTCTAGGCTCTTCTTCATTGTAGAAAGCAATGGCTTCATCAAGCGTTGTTTTAAAAACAGTTTCATGCTTTTTAGTAAGCTCTTTTGTTACAGTAATACCCCTATTTCCTACTACTTCACGAAGCTCTTCTAAAGTTTTAATTAATCTATGTGGTGCTTCATAAAGAATCACGGTTCTTGTTTCATTTTTTAATCTTTCTAAGACTTGTGTTTTTTCTTTTTTCTGAGATGGTAAGAACCCTTCAAAGATGAATCTTCTAGTGACTTGTCCAGAAATAATTAAAGCAGTTATACCTGCTACAGCACCTGGTGCTGAAGTTACAGTGATACCTTCTTCTAGAGCTAATTTAACCATATCTTCACCTGGATCAGAAATTCCTGGTGTTCCAGCATCAGTTACAAGCACAATATTTTTTCCCTCTTTTAATAAACGTACTAATTCAGGTCCCTTTTCAATTTTATTATGCTCATGATAGCTAATAAGTCTTGTATGAATGTTAAAATGGTTTAATAATTTCTTAGTATGTCTTGTGTCTTCTGCTGCAATAAAATCAGCTTCCTCCATTAAACGTACTGCTCTATATGTGATATCTTCTAAATTTCCAATTGGTGTTGCACATAAAGTAAGTGTTCCGTACTCCATACTTTAAATCCTCTCTTTTACTACTATTATTAACCACAAAGTCTATTTCATTGCTTCCTGACGACCCTTTTTACCGTAAATCTCTAAGATTTCATCAGTATACGTATTATCATCATTATATACAATAAGTGGTTTTTGTACACGAAGCTCAGGTTTTCCGTTTTTAACACCTTCTACAAGGACCATTGTTGGCTCCTTCCCTTGTTTCGGATAAATCATACGCATTACCTTAGGTTCAATATTATATTTTCTCATGGCACAAAAGATATCTACGAGGCGATGTGGTCTATGAATCATACACATCTTTCCACCATACTTCAGCATATATCCTGCTGCTTGTATAATATCATCTAATGTACATGCAACTTCATGTCTTGCAATAGTCTTAGAAGGATGTTCATTCTTAAGCCCTGCATGTCCCTTCATATAAGGTGGATTACAAGTAATAATATCAAAAGTACCACTTGGGAAGTGATTTTTATAATCTTTGATATCCATAACTTTCATTGTAACATCTTCTTCAATTTCATTAAGTTTTACTGAACGAGAAGCCATTTCAATCATTTCTTCTTGAATATCAATTCCTGTAAAGTTTCCTTTACCATAAATCGCATGCATTACAATTGGAATAATACCAGTTCCTGTTCCAATATCTAAAACCTTTTGCTTTTGACTCCTTACATTTGCAAAATGTGCTAATAAAATAGCGTCAATCCCGAAGCAAAATACTTCGGGATTCTGTATGAGTCTATATCCATTTCTCTCTAAGTCATCTACTCTCTCATTCGAGCGTACTAAAGTCAAATCCTTCATACTCTTTGTCGATATCTCCTCTATTATTTCCACAACAGCCACCACCGCATTTTTTCTTCTTGCTAATAATTTTTAACTCTTTAGCAGTATACATGATGGCTTCTTTTTCATCCTTATCTTTCTTCTTAACAGCTACTTTAACTTGCTCACGTAACACATTAACTGAAAGTACTTCACCTTTACCATCTGGCGTAATAACAATATCACCCACAACAGGTAAACGATCTCTAATTTCTACATAACAATCTTGTTCATACTTTAAGCAACACATAAGTCTGCCACAAATTCCTGAAATCTTAATAGGATTTAATGATAAACTCTGCTCCTTAGCCATTTTAATTGATACAGGTTGGAAATCACCTAAAAATGTATTACAGCATAACGAACGTCCACAGATACCTATGCCACCACACATTTTAGTTTCATCTCTAACCCCAATTTGTCTAAGCTCAATACGTGTTTTAAAGATTGAAGCAAGTTCTTTTACGAGTTCTCTAAAGTCTACTCTTTCATAAGATGTGAAGTAGAATAATACTTTATTATTATCAAATGTATACTCAACATCAATGAGTTTCATATCTAATTTATGTTTAATGATTTTTTCTTTACAAATAGCAAAAGCTTCTTTTTCTTTAGCCTTATTTTGCTGATATTTTTCATCATCTTCAGACGTTGCTAAACGAATAACTTTCTTTAATGGTTGTACAACTTCTGATTCATCTATTTCCTTATTTGCAATAACAACTTCACCATATTCTATCCCACGTGCAGTCTCAACGATAGCGTGTTGTCCTTGTTCATACATCACGTCATCCGGTTCAAAATAATAAATTTTTCCCGCACGTCTAAACCTTATTCCAATAACGGTTATCATTTTTTTCTCTCCTTCAGTTGTAGTAATAAATTCTCTATTACAAATGTACTATATATATTCTGTTTTATATCTAAAATCGCCTTTTTTATGTGTTCTATATTTTGACTAACCTTATTATACGTTAATTTACTAGACATGTCCAACAACTGTTTCTGGTAATCAACATAGTATAAATCCCTACTTTTAGACGTTTTATACACTGCTACATCCCTATACCAAAGGAGCCAAAACTTCAGGATTTGCTCTAAGTCTTCCTTTAAGTCCGTCATTTCCTTTACCATATCATAAATCTCCATTAAGTTAGCTCTTTCTAGCCTCTCAATGAATCCTACAGTTTGTTGTCTAACCTCCATATAATGCTCATCTTCTAAAATATCATTAATGACACCAATGCTCCCATCAGATAACTTACTTACAACATCCTTACGTGTCCCTGTTACTCCCCTACTCATTAAATACTGGTCAGTCTCCTCTTTATTTAAAGGATTAAACCTCACTGTAATACATCTTGATTTAATAGTAGGTAACAAGCTTCCCATATTTTCACACACTAAAATAATGATCCCGTAGCTAGGTGGCTCTTCTATTGTTTTAAGCATAGCATTTTGACCTTGAACATTTACTGTATCCGCAGCCTTTACAACAACAATCTTATGATCTGAACGGTAAGGCTTAATTTCCATTTCACGGATTAAATTATCTCTAATGTTATCAACTTTAGTTACATTCGTATCCTTATCAATCACAATTAAATCCGGGTGTGTACCTGCATTAATCATGTGACATGAACTACATTCATTACAAGGTTTATTCCCATGTTCATTTTCACACATAATTACTTTCGCTAACTCTATGGCAAAAGTATTTTTACCTACGCCTACTGGTCCTTCAAAAATATAACTATGGGATAACTGATTTTTACTAATCGCCCTATTGAAATATTCTTTAGCACCTTGATTACCTATAATATTTTGAAATGCTTGCATAACCTATCCTCTTTTATATTTCATTTTATTTCCTACTCTATAAAAAATGTTCGTGTATAATCCACGAACATTTCATTTAAGTCACAATATCTAAAACTAGTCCCTCGATTTCCCCAACACGATCTAAAATCTCCATTTGGTTCTTCTCACAACTAATTAATTCTTTTGCTAATTCATCTAGTTTATCATTAACTAGTCTAACAATACCATAAACTCTATGGCGCCCTCTTTTATCCAAGAAGTTTTCTCTTGAAAATTTATGAGAATTTGCTACAACTTCACTAAAGAAATTAGAAATCATACTTCTATACGCTTTCATATCGCGAATATCCATATGCTCTGCTATTTTCTTTCCTTGTGCAGTAATATCCTCAATCATTGCTTTAAGCTTCTCATTTAACTCTGAGTCATCTAATTTACTAAGCAATGTAAAACGGAAACCTTTATCAACCTTGTTTTCTGTAATATTTGGCAAATCCCTCAGCTTTGGCATTTGGATTTGACTAATCTGTATATTAGCCATAATATCCCCCTTATTTACTTCTCTCTGATTAGCTAAACAAAATTATAAACTTTATTATTATTTTTCCCTTTTATTACATTTCTAATCAAAACATATTGCTACTTTAAAACTCTCTTTAATAGACTGAAACGTATTTCTTAATAGCATTTTTCTCATTTGTAGTATATCCCTTCATTAATTGAGCCTTTTCATCATAAAATTTCCGTATACTTAATAATACAATCATATAATCTAATGTACCCGGATATTCTATCTTATCTATTTTAGTATTATATTCTAAATCCATTTTAGCCCCATTAATCTTCTTTAATAACTTTACTGCTTCTCGTCTTACCCATGGGTGTTCATCTTTTATTCCCCACTTAACTACTTCTTCTATATACATTTCATTACTACTTACATTCTCTTGGAAATACTCAAATATAGCCATTCTATGTTCATATCTAGGTAGGCCTTGTGCTACTATTAATTCTTGTTTAATTACTTCCTCCTCACAGTTGTCCAAATATTCCTTTAACGAATTCTGTAAATGCCCTCTCCAGTTTCCAAAAAGGACAGAAAATATCCATTTTCCTTTTTGTCCTTGTTTAGTTCTTAATCTTTCAGGTGATTTATATAGAAAGGTTGTTAACTGATTTTGTAATGCTTTCGTTTCTCCTATATTCAAAAATAAATCTCTATATTGGGCTAAATCCTCATTTAAAGTAATCTCATACTTAATTTTGTTTAATAGTTCAGGTTTTTCACTTATACTTTCTATCCTTTTATATAATTCTTTTATATCCATCTTATCCATATATCTTATGAATATTTCTAATTGACCCCATTCTGACTTCATTAAATTACTCTTTAATGAAACTTCTATATCACTTATTGGACTATCTGTAAAATATAAATGTGCTAACCACACTAAATCCATTACATTTTTACTATCTGTAATAATATCTATTATTTGGTTTTTATACTGAATAACTTCATGTCTAATGGCAATTATTGCAATACATTTACTCATCCAACTCATTTCATTCAGATAGTTTTCTATAATATTCTTTCGCTCTTCATCTTGATTCATACAATTGGATAGTATACTCCCTACTGCCCGTCTAACTAACCAATCTCCCTCTGTTTTCATATCTTCTCTAATCTTATCAATTATTTTAAGTCTTATAATAGAAGGATAATTTTCTAAGGAGTAAATCATCATTTGCTTAGTAGCTGTCTCACAACCAGATATTATTTTTCCTATTATCTTATCATATTCATTATTAGTTAATCTTCTACCTTCACTAAGTATAATATCCTCTTTTCCTGCCATAATCTTTGTTAAACATTTTTGCTTAAATTGATTCATTTGTTTATGTATATTATTTATGGATATATCTTGTGTATTATCAGCTAGTGTTCTTATTGACTTACAAAAATACTTAGTAAACTTACTTCCTTCACTTTCATAATTTGCAGTTTCATAACTTTCGGTTGCTGCTATTACCGATATATTTCCTTGTGCAATTTCATGATTTACATTAGCTAAATTTAATGACATACCAGAATAACAACAATCTAATACTAGAATTATCTTAAATTTTTCTTCGCTTAATAAGTTACGTATAATATCAATGTTAATAGCTTCATCTCTAAAATTTAGATATAAGTTTCCTACTCCTTTATCACTTCCGTGCCCACTAAAATATAATATTAATATATCATCCTTATCTAATGAATTTTTAATGCTTCTTAATAATTCTAGAAACTGATTTATATATATATTCTTCATACATATACTGTTATAAACTGAAAAATTTTCTCCTAATTTCTCTTTAAACACATCATATACTAATTTAGCATCTTTATAGGCACACTCAATCGAACTTAGACTTTTATTAAAATATTCTTCGATTCCAATAGAGATAACAGTAACCATTAATTCTACTTATCTCCTTTATCTTCTATATTTCCTATATTTTTCACCTCACCATTTATAGTTATTTCCTCATCTTCATTAAAATCAGGTCTATTTTTTAATCTATTAATTGCATATATTACTATCGCCCATAATGCATCACTAGCTAAATTTATAATTATAGCTTGTACTATATCACACTTTTTATTATCTAAAGATGTTTTTTGTACTGATACTTCATAGTCTTTTTGTTCACATATTTGATTAATTGTACTTAATAATTCTGAAACTAACTCACTATTATTAGTATTTTCTATTTTAATATTCATTTTTTCCTCCTTAGGGTATTCCTGTTTATTATTACATATAGCATATTTGATGTCCTCAAAACTACATTCATCTATTTTTCTTTTATATAAGTCTTCTTTTGTTTCACTATGTCTACTTATTGTTCCGTCAGCATTTATACTCCAGTAATATGAATATGCTAATTGTTTTCTTGTAATTATTTTTAATTTAGTTTTTTTAGAAATATATTTTACTAAAGCCTCATATTCTTCATAACTTACACGCTCATCGTTATATGATTTATTATTAGCTGGATGAACTTCTATCAAACACCATTCTCTAGGCCCAATATTTTCTATACTCTGAATCAATTCATCTATATTATCGTCTAATAACTTCCTTGTTACTACTGTATTAATTCGAATTTTTTCTTTACTAACATCTTTAAATTGATTTATCTTTTTAACTTCATCATCAAATAAACCTATTCTACCTCTCAAATCATTATGAAGTTTCCTTGTTCCATCTATTGAAAATATAATTCTTGCAAATAACTCTTTATTCTCTACTAACCAGTTAAAATTATCTTCTGTTCCACATCCAGTTGTTGTTATTGTTAAATAAAACTTTTCTTTATATAACTCTCTGCATATTAAATCTAATTTATTGCTTAATAAGGGTTCACCACCTGAAATATCTATCTTTAGTACTCCTAATTTCTTTAATAGATTAATATATTGGTTAATATCTATATTTTGAGCTTCTGCACCCTTATCAGCAAAACAGTATGGACATTTTAATTTACATTTTGTTGTTATATGCCATATAATTTGAGGTAATAAAACCCCTTTTGAATTCTCATCTTTTATAAATGCATTCTCTATAGGATCATATTTAACATACTCCATTCTTTAACCACATCCCATATTTTATCCTTAATGTTATCTATACTTTCTAATCTTCCATCTTTAGTAGTACAATTAATTACTTGGACATTTTCATACTTTTTGGCTAATACTAAATATTTATTTCTTACTTGTTGTAAAAAGTCCTCTTTTCTTTCATATACATCTTTCTCATCATCTAGATATCCTCTTTCACCCTTTTTCAATATATTTTCATGTGACTTTTGAACATCTACATCAAGAACAATATAGATATCAGGAATTGGCAAATCTAGCTGCACATGTTCTAGCTTCATTATCCATTCTTCTATATTTTCTATGTTTTCCCTTAAACTTTGATAAACTATACTAGATAGTGTATATCTATTAAATATTATAACATCATATTCTGAAAAATCAATTTTCTTAACTTCTGAATATCTATCTAATGCATACCATAAACTCATTGATTTTGGATCTAGTGTATCTGCTGTCACACTATATTTTCCTGATAATAAATTACCTATTTCTTTGCCAAAAAAGCCTTCATAATTAGGAAATGAAATAACCTTAACTTTTTTCCCTTGTTCTCTTAATC
>USPX01000012.1 GCA_900556665.1 uncultured Eubacteriales bacterium | reverse complement strand
AACCTTGAATGCTCATTGCCATACTTTTCAATAACATGATTTATCATTCCCACTTGTTCATGCGTTAATGGCTGATTAATATTTTTAAATTTCATATTATCTCCCCACTTTCATAGCTGTATGTAAATAAATATCAGAAAAAAATTTTTATATCAAAATATTAATTATATTATTATTTATATTAGACATTAATTTTCTTATAAAATCAAGCGTTAAATTTTTATCTATATTTCTCTCAAATTTGTCTTTGCTACACACACAAAAAAGCTATCACAAAACTATTTATAGTTTCATGATAGCTTCTTTTCTTTATTTTCCTATGAACATTTGCACCCAGTTGTTACCGTTTGCTTCATATCCAATACCAATATGTGTATATTTAGCATTTAAAATATTTGCTCTATGTCCTGAACTATTCATCCATGCCTTTACAACTTGGGCAGGTGTTGTTTGCCCTTGTGCAATATTTTCAGCTGCTGCTTTATATGTAATACCGAATTTTTTTAACATATCAAATGGTGATCCGTATGTTGGACTTGTATGACTAAAGTATTTGTTTTTATACATGTCTGTTGCTTTTACTCTTGCAACGTTTCTTACACTTTCATCCATTTGAAGTGCACTTAAACCTTGTTTTTGGCGTTCAACGTTTACAAGTCTTAATACCTCATTTTCAAAGGCTGCTTGATTTGTTTCTGGAATACTTGTCTCTGGTTTATTTGTCTCTGGTTTATTTGTCTCTGGTTTATTTGTCTCTGGTTTATTTGTCTCCGGTTTATTTGTCTCCGGTTTATTTGCATTTGGTTTATTTATATTTGGTTTATTTATATTTGGTTTATTTATATTTGGTTTATTTATATTAGGTTTACTTGGTTTTGTCACATTACAGTTTGATGATGTTGACCAAGTTACTTTAATTCCTCTAGCTTCTTGAGTAGTTCCTCTTGCTTGTGCTATTTCTGCAAGCGCACCTTCTGCTGGAGTTGCTACTGACTCATTGTTTGCAGCGACTTCTTCTGTTGTACTTTCTGTAGCTACTTCTTGTGCATATAAATAGTTTGGCACACCTGTAGTTACTGTTAATCCTGCTACTACAAGTAACATCGCTGATTTTGATAATACCTTATTAAATAATTTGTTGTTTTTCATTTTCATGTCTCCTCTTATCGTTAATCTCAATTTGGATTCATTACTCACATAACATATGTGTTGTATTTTGTAATAATTATGTAACAAATCTGTAATATCTATTATACCCTATTTATTCATTTAATCAACCTTTCTGCTACTTCCACTTTCTGTAAATTTAACATTTTGTCTGTTTTTACTCTGCACTTTCATACCTCCTCATCATGAGAAAGCCCACTATTCTAGCCCCATTCAAACCTTGACTCAAACATTTGTTCGAACATATAATGTATGATATAAATAGGCATTATTTCAAGACATAAAATAATCCTTCCTGAAGTAAAGATTTACATATATAGGAGTGAATTTAAGTGAATCGTATTATTTTACATTGTGATCTCAACAACTTCTTTGCTTCCGTAGAATGTCTTTTAAATCCTGATTTAAAACATGTTCCTATGGTTGTAGGAGGCAGTGAAGCTAAAAGACATGGCGTAGTCCTAGCCAAAAATGAATTAGCTAAGAAATATGGCATTTTAACAGGTGAATCTTTATGGTCTGCAAGACAAAAGTGTCCTGAACTTGTTGCCACACCACCTCATCACGATATTTATGTGCATTATTCCAAACTTGCTAGAGAAATATATAGCCGCTTTACCGATTTAGTTGAACCTTTTGGCATCGATGAATGTTGGCTAGATATTACAGGTAGTACCCCTCTGTTTGGTAATGCCTTACAAATTGCCGAAACAATTCGCCAAACTATCAAGGAAGAGCTTGGCCTTACCATCTCAATTGGTGTAAGTTTTAACAAAGTCTTTGCAAAACTAGGTAGTGACCTTAAAAAACCAGATGCAATTACCTATATTCCACCACAAGATTTTCAAAAAATCATATGGTCTCTTCCTGTATCGGACATTTTAGGTGCTGGTAAAGCTACTACTAAAAAGCTAAATCTTTATAGTATGCATACTATTGGTGACTTAGCCCATGCAAAACCTGAGTTTCTTAAACAGATTTTAGGCGAAAATGGGTTACAGCTTTGGAAATATGCTAACGGCCTTGACACTTCTCCTGTTCATAGCTTAAATGCAAAAGAACCGATTAAAAGTATTGGTAATAGTACAACTTTAGCTCATGACCTTACTTCTTTAAGTGAAGTGAAACATATTTTTATGAAACTTGCGGATAAAGTAAGTACAAGACTGCGTCATCAAGAGTTACTTACACGTACTGTTCAAATTTGGGTAAAGGATGCTAACTTTAATGCAAAACAGTATCAAAAGCCTCTTCCTTTTCCTAGTTGCACAGCTAAAGATTTAACTACAATTAGTATGGAGCTTTTTGAATCCCACTGTCATTTTAAAATACCTATTCGTGCTCTTGGTATTCGTGCCCTTAATTTATTAGATGCTCATGAACCTGAGCAGATGAGTTTATTTGAACTTACTAATAATAATCATAAAATTGTAGAGCTTGAAAATTCCTTGGATCTACTTAAATCTAAATATGGAAAAGATATTATTAAAAAGGGTTTGTAACTTTATTTATCAAGTGCATTAACTTCTATATTTACTATCAAGATAACTAAATTAACTTTTTCCTTTTATCCAACTTGAAAAATTTAATGTCATAGGACGGAGACAGGCAGCTACAGTAACGCCTTGATGAGCAGTTTTTGGAATGAGTAATTCCTCTGAATTTGCCCTAGCTAAAGCAGCACGTTCACATACTGAGTCTACCCCTGTAATAGATTGAACAAAAGAAGAAGAAGAAATAGTACCTTTTACAGCTAAGAGTTCATCAGCCGAGTAAGTCGTAAAAGGTAATGCATATTTTTCACAAAAGGCAAGGAGTCCAGCCTCATCTTTTTTTAAATCAATACTCGCTACGCTATGTATAGATTCAAGTGGGAGATTGTTTTTTTCTAAGGTATCAAGAACCAGTGCCTCAATATTTTCAAGAGGTGTATTTCTTTTGCAACCAATACCTAAAACTACTTGTTTAGGTGTAAGTACTAAGGTGTCTTTAAAAGGAAGAGGGGCCTTAGTTGATAATCCTATATAAATACCAAGAGAAACCGTATGATCACAAGCTTCAAAAGGGATAAGCCCATCAGGAAGTGTTTGTGGGAGTGGTAAATCACTTTTGATACCAATATTTATATTTTGTAAAAGTTTGCTTGAGACAGCTTTTGCAAGAGGCATACTATTAATAGTGAGTTCATTTTTCTTGGCAAATACATCCACTGCGAATTTATCATTTAAATCAGTAGCAGTAGAAATAATAGGTGTGCCATTAATAAGTGAAGCTGTTTCTAAAGTAAATTCATTACCACCTCCAATATGTCCAGATAATAGAGAGATAACGAATTGTCCCTTTTCATCAATACATAAGACACAAGGATCAGTTGTTTTACTTTTTATAAAAGGTGCAATCATACGCACAGCAATGCCGCAGGCACCAATGAATACAAGGACATCTTGTGTTTTAAAGCTTTCGCCTACTTGCTCCTTGGCAGAATTAGGGAATGCAGTTAATTTAGGATGTATAGCAAATTGTTTCATCGTATAACAAGTACAATGATGTCCGAGTGTATGATACATATCAGAGAGAGAGAGAGCAAGTTTACTTGCATGCTCTGTAAAAGAAAATAAGTGAATATACATGAGATGTCACCACCATTTTTTAAGTTTATTTAATGAAATAAAGGGGACAGTGAATAAAAAAAGATTTAAGGTTTAATAAAATAACCTGAATAAATTTGATGGGACTTTATGAATTACAAGGAGAATAAACTATATTGAATAGATTATAAGTCAAATTATAAAATAAGGTGTACCTTAAAAAATAAATTGTACCTTTATAAAAAGGGGGAACTGTCTCTTTAAGGGGAAAATGTAATAAGATAATATTAATAAAGGAAATCTATATACTGAGAGTAGATAAAAAGAATAAAATAAATATAATAAAAAATAGTGAAATTTTTAGAAAAATATTATAGAATTATAAAGTAAGTCAAAGGGGACGAAACTAATAAAATTGGTGGAATCCCTTTTTTTTGTTAGCTAAAATTAGGAAATTTACTTGAAAATGTAAAAATAGGAGTAACTATGGGAGTGATAAAAATATGGAAAAGAGGGAGTATCTTAAAAAAGGAATTTTAGTCGTAAGTTTTGGAACAAGTCATGAGGATACAAGAATAAAAACAATTGATGCGATTGAAAATGAGATAGCTAAAAGTTTTCCTCAGTATAAGATGTATAGTGCATATACAAGTAAGATGATTATTAAGAAATTAAAAGAGTCAGGTAAGTATATATTAAATGTCACAGAAGCATTGGAGCAGATGTACCAAGATGGCATTAAAGAGGTATATGTGCAACCAACTCATTTAATCAATGGAACTGAGAATGATTTAATGCTAGAGGACATTCAGGAGAAAAAACATTTATTCGAGAAGGTAAAAGTAGGTGCACCATTATTAAATGAGGCAGAAGATTATAAGGCCTTAGTAGAAGCAGTTATGGAGCAAGAGGATGTAGCACCTGATAGCATGATTGCTTTTATGGGACATGGCAGTAGCCATCATGCGAATTCAGCTTATCCAGCACTAGCCTATGTATTTAAGGAATTAGGATATAAAAATGTAGCTCTTGGTACTGTAGAGGGATATCCGGCTTTTGAAGAAATGAAAAAGGAATTAGATGCATCAGGAAAGAAGAAGGTTACTTTAATTCCACTTATGATTGTAGCAGGAGACCATGCTAAAAATGATATGGCTGGAGATAATGAGGATTCTTGGAAGACAAAGTTAGAAAAGGATGGCTACGAAGTATATTGTAAGTTTCAGGGACTTGGAGAATTATCAAGGATTCATGAACTTTTAATTAAACATATTGAAGCCGTTATGTAAGGAAGTGAGCTTATGGCACAAAAACTAAAGAGTGGTTATACAACCGGTACATGTGCGACATTGGCAGCAAAAGCAGCGGCAACGATGTTGTTTACAAAATCGTTAGTTACTTCTGAATGGATTACAACACCTAAAGGCGTAAAAATTACAGTAGAAATCGAGGATATTAAACAGTTTGCTAATAAAGTAAGTTGTGGTGTACGTAAATATTCAGGAGATGATCCAGATGTAACCAATGGTTTAATGATTTATGCAGAAGTAGAGCTAACCCCTACTCCAGGCATTATGATTGATGGAGGAGAAGGCGTAGGGAGAGTTACGAAACCAGGTTTACAACAAGAAATAGGAGAGGCTGCAATTAATAAGGTGCCAAAGCAAATGATTACACAAGCAGTCAGTGATGTTTTAGAAAAAGAGGGGTATATGGGTGGTGCAAAGGTAGTTATTTCGATTCCAGGAGGAGCAGAAATTGCAAAGAAAACCTTTAACCCAAGGCTAGGCATCGTTGGTGGTATTTCTGTTATAGGTAGTAGTGGCATTGTAGAGCCAATGAGTGAAAAGGCACTTATTGATACAATTTTAGTAGAGATGAAAGTGTTAAAAGCTGGAGGGTTAGATTACATCATGATTACTCCAGGAAATTATGGTTCTGATTTTATAAGAGATGAACTTAAGTTGGATTTAAATAAGGCAGTAAGGTGTAGTAATTTCGTAGGGGAAGCTATAGGGTTTGCAAAGGATTTAAACCTTAAAGGCGTTTTGTTAATTGGGCATGTAGGAAAATTTATTAAACTAGCAGCAGGCATTATGAATACTCATTCTAAGCAGGCAGATGCTAGAATGGAAATTCTCACAGCGCATAGTGCTTTAGAGGGAGCATCTACAGAGGTTTTAGAAGAAATTATGGCCTGTGTGTCTACAGACGAAGCGATTAAATGTTTAAAAGAAGCTGGTTTATTAGAGAAGGTTATGGCACGTATTACGCGAAAAATAGAGTACTATATGACACTGAAAGCTGGAGAAAATATGGAAGTTGGTGTGATTTACTTTTCTAATGTACATGGCATATTAGGTAAGACGAGTAAAGTAGAAAAATTACTAGAACATTTTTAGAACATAGTAGAAAGAGGCGAGCAGAATGAAGGGTATCTTATATGGAATAGGAACAGGTCCAGGGGATCCTGAGCTTATGACACTTAAAGCAGTAAAAATGACTAAGGCATGTGAAGTGATAGCTGTACCTATTTCTAAAATTGATTTTGAAGTACCAGTTTTAGAAAATGGAGCAAGTAAAAAGGAATTACTAGATGAATGTATAGCTTATCAAATTGCTATTCAAAATGTACCGGAGATGGCAAAAAAAGAAATTTTATTTTTACCAATGCCTATGATTAAAGATAAGGCAAGGCTTAAAGCAGTACATGATGCTGGAACGAGGGCCATTGAAGAATTATTAGACCAAGGCAAAAGTATTGCATTTCTTACATTAGGTGATCCAACAGTTTACTCAACTTATCTCTATGTGCATAAGAGAATATTAAAAGATGGTTATAAGGCAGAAATTATTAGCGGCATTACATCTTTTTGTGCATCAGCAGCTAAGTTAAACATTGGGCTTGTAGAAAATAAAGATGAGCTGCATATTGTACCAGCGTCTTATGGCATTGAAGATGCACTCAAATTATCTGGTACTAAGGTTTTAATGAAGGCAGGCAAACAAATGCCAATGGTAAAAGAGACTGTAAGAAATAATGGACAAGCTATTCAAATGGTAGAAAACTGTGGCATGAGTGCAGAAAAAACTTATCATAGCCTAGAAGAAATCCCAGATGAAGCAAGTTACTATTCATTAATTATTGTAAAGGAGGAAAAATAGATGATTCATTTTGTAGGAGCAGGTTCAGGAGCAGTTGATTTAATTACAGTAAGAGGGCAAAAACTTTTGCAAAGTGCAGATGTGATCATCTATGCAGGCTCATTAGTTAATCCAGACCTCCTTTTAGAAAAGAAGGAAAGCTGTAAGGTATATAATAGTGCGCATATGACACTTGAAGAAGTCATTGAGGTGATGGAAAAAGCTGAGGCAGAAGGGTTAATGACAGTGAGACTTCATACAGGAGACCCTTCATTATATGGTGCAATTCGTGAACAAATGGATATATTGGATGAAAAACAAATTAAATATGAATATTGTCCAGGAGTAAGCTCTTTTTGTGGGGCAGCCGCAGCACTCCATGCAGAGTATACATTACCAGATGTTTCACAATCAGTAGTTATTACAAGAATGGCAGGGAGAACACCTGTACCAGAAAAAGAAGAGATTGCAAAATGGGCTGCACATGGTGCAACAATGGTAATCTTCTTAAGTACAGGACTCCTTGAAGATTTAGAAAAAGAACTTGTAAAAGGCGGATATAGCGAAGATACACCAGCAGCTATTGTTTATAAAGCAACATGGCCAGATGAAAAGGTGATGAGATGTACAGTAAGTACACTGGCACAAACAGCTAAGGAAAATCAAATTACAAAAACAGCACTTATTGTAGTTGGAAAAGTATTAGATACAGAATATAGACGTTCAGATTTATATAATCCAGCCTTTACTACAGAATTTCGTAAAGCCTCTATTTAAGATAGCAAGTTAGAAGTAGTAAAACAGACAAGAGACAACAATATAAAGAATTAGATGTAGGCAAAAAGTTATATAAGATAGCAGACTTACAAGAAAGTAGAATTTATGGAGGTAGAATATGAAAAAGATATATGTAGTAGGACTTGGGCCAGGATGTTATGAGCAGCTTACAATTAGAGCAGATAGAGCATTACAGGGAGCAGACCTCATTGTAGGTTATACCGTTTATGTAGATTTAGTCAAAGCCTATTATCCAGAAAAAGAATGTTTAACAACACCAATGAAAAAGGAAGCTGACCGTTGCCGTATGGCCTTTGAAGAAGCTAATAAAGGAAAAAAAGTAGCTATGGTATGCAGTGGGGATGCAGGGGTCTATGGTATGGCTGGTTTAATGTATGAAATCGGCGAAGCGTATCCAGAGGTAGAACTTGAAATCATTCCAGGTATTACAGCAGCTTTAGGAGGCGGCTCAGTGCTTGGGGCACCACTTACACATGATTTTGCAGTCATTAGTTTAAGCGACCTTTTAACACCTTGGGAAAAGATTGAATGTAGATTACAAATGGCTGCACAAGGAGACTTTAGTATTTGTTTATATAATCCTTCTAGTAAAAAAAGACATGACTATTTACAAAAAGCATGTGAAATCTGCCTGCAATATAAAAGCCCAGATACGGTGTGTGGGCTTGTAAAAAATATAGGTAGAGAAGGAGAAGAAGCCCAAATTCTTACATTAGGTGAACTGAAGGATACAACAGTAGATATGTTTACAACTGTATTTATTGGCAATAGTCAAACTAAAGTTGTAAATGGCAAGATGGTAACACCTAGAGGCTACAAAATTACAAACGAAGGGTAGGCGCTTAGTATGGGAGCAGAAATCTACTTAGTGGGCATTGGTATGGGCCAGGATGGCACATTAACTAAGAAGGCGCAGGAAATAATTGATCAAAGTGATTTACTCATTGGCGCAAATCGTATGTTAGAAGGTTTCAAAGCGTTAGGTAAAACTAGTTTTGTCTCTTATTTACCTAGAGAAATAGGTGATTATTTGAGAGTACATACCCAGTATCAAAAGGTAGCTATTTTACTTTCAGGAGATGTGGGATTTTATAGTGGTGCTAAAGGACTTCTTAATGAACTTACAGATTTTAATGTGAAATTAGTACCAGGTATCTCATCACTTATATATTTTTGTGCAAAGCTTAAAATGCCTTGGCAAAATGTTTGTTTAACAAGCGTACATGGTAAGGATAATTTACTTATTCCACGTATTAAAAGAGAAAGCAAAACATTTGCTCTTTTAAATGGTGGCAGCAGTCTTAAAGAGTTATGCGAAAAACTTAAGTATTATGGACTGGGGCAAGTCATACTTCATATAGGTGAAAGATTATCTTATGAAGATGAACGCATTATAAGCTGCAGGGCTGAGGAGTTAACAGACTTTAATTTTGATCCACTACTTGTAGTATTAGTAGAAAATCCAAATCCTGATACCAAGGTATTTGAGCAAATTGAGGATGAAGCCTTTATTCGTGGTGAAGTACCAATGACGAAAAGTGAAGTACGCACAGTAAGTATTGCAAAGTTAGGACTTACAAAAGATGCAGTAGTTTATGATGTAGGTGCTGGAACAGGCTCAGTTGCCATTGAAATGGCACAAAAGTCACCAGATATTAGAGTTTATGCTATTGAAAAAAATGAAAAGGGATTAGAACTTATTAAAAGAAATAAACAAAAATTTGCTGCAGATAATTTGGAGGTTATAGGTGGCATAGCACCAGAGGCATTAGAAGAATTACCAGCACCAACTCATGTTTTTATAGGTGGTAGTGCAGGAAATTTAAAAGAGATTTTAGAATGTATTTATAAGAAAAATAAAAATGTAAAAGTGGTACTTAATACTGTATCACTTAATACATTAACAGAAGTTATGAATCTTATTGAAACAGGTCAGTATGAAGCTTTAGACATTGTACAGATGAATATTTCAAAGGCTAAAAAGCTGGGCAAATATCAGATGATGATGGGACAAAATCCTATTTACATTATGACAATAGAAAAGACTAATGCAGATTAATAAAATTTAATTCTTAAAAAATTTAATTCTTAAATTAGAAGGAGGGAGTTCATGAGTATTACAAAACAAAAACTTCCAAGAGTTATGATTACGGGCATTTCAAGCGGGAGTGGAAAGACGACATTGGTATGTGGTATTTTACAAGCTTTAAAGAAAAGGGGCGTAAAAGTAGCTGCAAGTAAATGTGGGCCAGATTACATTGACCCAATGTTTCATAGTAAGGTCATAGGAATCCCTTCAAATAATATTGACTTATTCTTTGCTACGCCTAAATGTGCCACATACTTAATGGCACGTAATGCTAAAGATGCAGAGCTTACAGTAATAGAAGGGGTTATGGGATATTATGATGGTATGAAAATGGCTACGTCAGAAGGGAGTTCCTATGATGTGGCAAGAACAACTAAAACACCAGTTGTTTTGGTTATCCCTTGTAAGGGCATGGCATTATCAATTATTCCTCTCATTCAAGGGATGATGACTTTTGAAGAAGACAGTAATATTCAAGGCGTAATCTTAAATGGCATTACAAAGGGGACTTATATGGCGCTTAAAGAGGTCATTGAAAGCAGATTGCCTATTAAGGTACTAGGCTATTTACCAAAGTTAGAGCATTTTCAGTTGGAAAGCCGTCATTTAGGGCTTGTTACACCACAGGAAATAGAGGATTTAAATAATGAGCTCAATGAACTTGGGAAAGTCATAGAAGAAACCATTGATTTAGAAGGCTTAATGGAGCTAGCGCATACTGCACCAGTTTTAGAGATTGATGAAAACCAAAGATATCAAGGAAAAGTCCCAGAAGAAAAAATCCGTATAGGTGTAGCCTATGATAAGGCCTTTTGTTTTTATTACAAAGATAACTTAGAACTATTAGAAGACATGGGATGTGAAATAGTTTACTTTAGTCCACTAGTAGATCAGACACTACCTGAAAATATTCAAGGGATGATTTTAGGTGGTGGATACCCAGAACTTTATTGTAAAGCGTTAGCGCGTAATGAAACAATGATTCAAAGTATAAAAGACCAATTAGAAAATGGACTGCCTTGCCTTGCAGAATGTGGTGGTTTTATGTATCTTCATGAAAAGTTAGAAGGTCAAGATGGTGAGATTTATAAAATGGTAGGTGTCTTAGAAGGAGAATCACTTAATAAGAAGAAACTTGTAAGATTTGGGTACATTAACTTATCACCATGTAAAGAAAATGATTTACTAGAAGCAAATGAAACAATAGCTGCCCATGAGTTTCACTATTGGGATAGCAGTCAAAATGGGAACACTTTCTTAGCAAGTAAGCCATCTGGTAAGAGGAATTGGAACTGCATGGTACATAAGGGTAACTTAATGGCAGGTTATCCTCACTTATATTACTATTCTAATTTAAAAGTACCTCAAAGATTTATGAAGCTTTGCAAAGCCTATAAAGAAAGCAAAGGTAGGTGAGGCAAATGTTTGTAATGGTAAGCGGTGGAAGTGGGAGTGGTAAATCTGCATTTGCAGAACAAACAGTTTATGAACTTTATCAGAAGGACACAAATACACACTTTATCTACATTGCCACAATGAGACCTTTTGGAGAAGAGGCAGCAGCTAGAATTGCAAGGCATAGAAAGATGAGGGCAGCCAAAAACTTTGATACAGTAGAATGTTATACCGCATTAAAAGAGGCACCTATAGAAGCAGGCAGTGTTGTCCTTTTGGATTGTATGTCTAATTTAGTTGCCAATGAGATGTATGAAGAAGAAGGGGCAAAAGAAAAGGTAGTACAAGCAGTAGAAGAAGGCGTGAAATATTTAAAAGAAAGATGCCGGGACCTGGTTATTGTAACCAATGAAGTTTTTACAGATGGTTGTACATATGATGAAAGTACAGTGGACTATATTGAAAAGCTCGGTAAGATTAATGAGATTATGGCACGTTATGCAGATAGAGTTGTGGAAGTGGTTTGTGGTATTCCAATAGATATAAAGGGGTGATGCGTATGTTATTTCAATCCATGATTATTGCATTCTCAATGTATTCTAAAATACCAATGCCAAAGGTTGTGTGGAATGAGAAAAATATGAAATATGCTTTTTGCTTTTTCCCATTTGTAGGAGCAGTTGTGGGGTTAGTCATTTATATTGCAGCAAGTTTAGGGTTAAAACTTGGTATGGGTAAATTACTTTTTGCAGCCATTATGACAGTGATTCCGATTCTTATAACTGGTGGCATTCATGTAGATGGTTTCTTGGATACAATGGATGCCCTTAGTTCTTATGGTGACAGGGAGAAGAAATTAGCTATTTTAAAAGATTCTAATTCAGGAGCATTTGCTATAGTAGGTGCAGTTTGCTATTTCGTATTAACATTAGGATTTTGGAGTGAAGTGAAATTAGAAGTACTAGGGGTTATAGCTATTGGTTATGCCTTATCTAGAACCTTAAGTGGTCTTAGCATTGTAAGTTTCCCACTTGCTAGAAATACAGGGCTTGCAGCAACTTTTAAAAATGGTGCACATCGTAAATGCTGTCAAATTGTTATGCTTATTTATTTAGTTTTAGAAGTAATTATAATGCTTTATATACAGCCTATGGTAGCTATAATAAGCCTTTTAGGCGTGGCAGGTGTTTTTGCTTATCACTATTATATTTGTAAGACTCAATTTGGTGGTATTACAGGTGATTTAGCAGGATATTTCTCGCAAAACTGTGAGCTTATGATATTAGGTGTCTCAGTTATTATAGGATATTTTTTATAAAGTGATTGATGAACTAAAAACTTATTTAGATAAGAAGGTGGACTTATGAAATGTACATTGTACGCATGTTTAATTGGTTTTTTACTTGATTTAATATTTGGAGACCCACAGTGGTTATATCATCCTATTAGGCTAGTAGGAAAACTCATTGAAGTAACGGAAAACATTTTGAGAAAGTGCTTTAAAGACACCAAAAGAGGACAACTTGTAGGAGGCGTATTTCTTGTAGTTATTGTCGTCAGCATTACAACTTCAGTATCATTTTTACTTGTATCAGCAGCTTATAAGATTAATTGGATAGTAGGCATAGCTGTAGAAAGTATTTTGTGTTACTTCTTATTAGCTACAAAATCTCTTAAGGTTGAAAGCATGAAAGTTTATAAAGAACTTGAGAAAGGAGATCTTAAGGCAAGTCAAAAAGCTGTTTTTATGATTGTAGGAAGAGATACAGAAAATCTAGATGCAAAAGGTGTGACAAAGGCTGCGGTAGAAACAGTGGCAGAAAATACATCTGATGGTATTATTGCACCACTTATTTTCATGATGGTTGGTGGCGCCACACTTGGATTTTTTTATAAAGCAATCAATACATTAGACTCAATGGTAGGTTATAAAAATGATAAATACCTTTATTTTGGTAGATTTGCAGCAAAATTAGATGATGTGGTGAATTATATCCCAGCTAGAATGGCAGCCACATTTATGATTACAGCTGCGTACATACTTGGAATGGATGGCAAAAGTGCTACTAGAATTTATAGACGAGATCGCTATAAACATGCTAGTCCAAACTCAGCCCAAACAGAAGCTGTTTGTGCAGGCGCATTAAGAGTCCAGCTGGCAGGAGATGCGTATTATTTTGGTAAACGTTATCCAAAGGAGTATATAGGAGATGATATAGACGTTATTACCATTGATAAAATAGTAGATGCTAATAAATTATTATATGGTACAGCAATTGTAGCAATAGTTATTCTTGGCGTTGTAAAAATGATGTGGTTTTACTTTATATAATCAGGAGAGCTAAGACTAGGGAGGTGTTAATATGATTAATGTTCATGGTGGGGATATATATACACATAAAGGCGTTATAGACTTTTCAGCCAATATTAATCCTTTAGGAACTGTACCTAGTGTTTTAAAAGCAGCAAAAGAGAGCTTGGAGAACATAGGGAATTATCCAGACACACAATGTAGAGCTTTAAGGCAGGCGTTAAGTGAGAAAGAAAATATAGATAAGGAAAATATTATTTGTGGCAATGGGGCAGCAGACCTTATTTTCAATTTAGTATTAGCAGCAAAGCCTAAGAAGGCATTGCTAGTCACACCTAGTTTTGCAGAATATGAACAAGCCCTTAGCCTTACTGAAACGGAAATTCAGTTTTATAAATTAAAGGAAGCTAATGGATTTAAATTAGAAGAAGATTACTTAGAGTATTTATCAACTGATATAGATATGGTGTTTTTGTGTACACCTAATAATCCAACAGGAAAAACAATTGAACCTAGATTATTAGAAAGAATTATTAGTAAGTGCGAAGAAAATCATATTTTACTTGTACTAGATGAATGCTTCAATGATTTTTTAGATCAGCCAGAAGTTTATTCTATGAAAGATAAAGTACAAATATATAAATGCATTTTCATTTTAAAAGCATTTACGAAGATGTATGCAATGGCAGGCTTAAGATTAGGTTATGGTTTATGCAGTAATAAGGCTTTACTTGAGCAAATGGAAAGATTAAGACAGCCGTGGTCAGTTTCTATTCCAGCACAGGCAGCAGGTGTGGCTGCTTTAGCAGAAGTAGATTTACCAAGAAAGACAAGAAAATATATTCAAGTAGAACGTGAAAGATTATGTGGCATTTGAAAAATTAGATATTGCTTATTATAAACCAGAAGCAAATTATATCTTTTTTAAAGCAAAGCCGCAGCTCAAACAGGAATTATTAAAGCATAACATTTTAATTAGGGATTGTAGTAATTATAGAGGGCTTGAAGCAGGCTATTATCGCATTGCTGTAAAAAGGCGGGAAGATAATGAGAAATTTATACAAGCACTTGAAAAAGTCGGAAGATAAAGGGGAAGATGACTATGGGAAAAGCAATTATGGTACAAGGAACAATGTCAAATGTAGGTAAAAGTTTACTTGTTGGAGGTCTTTGCAGAATCTTAAAACAAGATGGTTATAAAGTTGCACCTTTTAAATCTCAAAATATGGCACTTAACTCTTTTATTACAGCAGATGGCTTAGAAATGGGACGTGCACAAGTTATGCAAGCTGAAGCAGCAGGCATAAGTCCTGATGTAAGAATGAATCCAATTTTATTAAAGCCGACTACAGACATGGGTTCCCAAATTATTGTAAATGGAGAAGTCATTGGGAATATGTCTGCAAGGGAATATTATATGAGCAAGAAAAAATTTATTCCTACTATTTTAGAGGCATATAATTCTCTAGCAGAAGAATATGACATCATTGTATTAGAAGGTGCTGGAAGTCCAGCAGAAATTAACTTAAAACAAGATGATATTGTCAATATGGGAATGGCACAAATGGTAGGGGCACCTGTACTTTTAGCTGGAGATATTGATAGAGGTGGTGTATTTGCACAGCTTTTAGGAACTGTTAATTTACTCACGCCAGTAGAGCGAAGCTATATTAAAGGACTTCTTATTAATAAATTTAGAGGCGATAAAAAAATTCTTGATTCAGGTATTGATATGCTTGAAGAAAAAGGAGGCATTCCTGTAATCGGGACAATACCATATATGTATTTAAATATTGATGATGAAGATAGCCTAACAGAAAGATTCCATAAAAACGCCAATACTGGCCTTGTAGATATTGCAGTAATTAGAGTACCTAGAATCTCAAACTTTACAGACTTTAATCCATTTGAATGTGTAGAAGAAGTGACACTTAGATATGTTAGTACACCAGCAGATTTAGGTAATCCAGATATTATAATGTTACCAGGTACTAAAAATACAATGGAAGATTTATTATGGATTCGTCAAACAGGATTTGAAGCACTTATTAAACAACATGCAGCTAGAGGAAAAATGATTATTGGTGTATGTGGTGGTTATCAAATACTTGGAGAAACAATTAGTGACCCAGATGGTATGGAATATCAAGGCACAATTCGAGGTTTAGGACTTCTACCTATTAATACAACATTTATGCCAAGCAAAACAAGAACAAGGGTAACAGGTAAAATTAATAATATAGAAGGACGTCTAAAAGCTTTATCAGGCGTAAGCTTTGAAGGTTATGAAATTCATATGGGTATTTCAGAACTTATTGGTGATGCGAAACCTCTTGGGGAATTAGTAGATGAAACAAGTGGTAAACAAACCAAAATTGATGGGGCTTATACAGAAAATGTTTATGGAACATATGTACATGGCATTTTTGATGATGAACAAGTTGTAAAAGAAATTGTTGGTACAATATTAAAAGAAAAAGGTTTAGATACATCTTCAATTAAAGCATTTAATATGCAAGCTTATAAAGAAAATCAATATGACTTATTAGCAAAAGGCATTAGAGAAAATATTGATATGGACGTTATTTATAAAATTATTGAACAGGGGATTTAAACTATGAAAATTGAATTTGAAAATGTATTACCACGGGACATAGAAAAAAGAAGTTTTGAGATTATTACAGAGGAATTAAATGGGAGAAAGCTGCCTGAAGACCAAGAAATGATTATTAAAAGAGTGATTCATACATCTGCTGACTTTGATTATGCAGATAATCTTTGCTTTTCAGAAGGCGTTGTAGAAAAAGCTTTAGCAGCCATTAAAAAGGGTGCACATATTGTAACAGATACGCAAATGGCAAAGGCAGGCATTAATAAACGCTCTCTTGCTAAATTTGGCGGAGAAGTACACTGTTTTATTGCAGATGAGGATATTGCAAAACTTGCAAAAGAAAAGGGTGTAACACGTTCTGCAATGAGTATGGAAAAAGCAGCTACAATGGATAAACCACTTATTTTTGCCATAGGCAATGCACCTACAGCACTTATTAAACTTTATGAGCTTATTGAAGAAGGGAAATTAAAACCAGAATTAATCGTTGGCGTGCCAGTAGGCTTCGTAAATGTAGAATGGGCAAAGGAACTTATTATGAAAGCTGATGTACCTTATATTGTGGCAAGAGGACGAAAAGGTGGCAGTAATGTAGCAGCAGCGATTTGTAATGCGTTACTTTATCAAATGGACAAAGAACGTTAAAGGGATATAAGCGTTAGGAGGCAGTATAATGGCAGTTCAGATGATTGGCATAGAACATGATAAGGCGTCTATTGAATATAGAGAACTATTTTCTTTTCATATGCATGAGGCAAAGGAGGCTTTAGTCAAGCTTAAATCTCAATATAACTTAGATGGATGTGTAATGATTTCTACTTGTAATCGTACAGAACTTTATATTAGCAGTGAAGAGAAAATAGATAATTTAATGCATATGCTTTGTGATTTAAAAGGTGTAGAAGATGTAGATTATAAAGATATTGCAACAATAAGAGAGGCAGATTCGGCAATAAGGCATCTTTTTATATTAGCTTGTGGCATGAAGTCTAAGATATTTGGTGAAGATCAAATCATTACTCAAGTAAAGACTGCCTTAACTTGGGCAAGAGATGTAGGCACGGCTGATGTTGTTTTAGAAAAACTTTTTCAAGGGGCAGTAACAGCGGCTAAAAAGGTGAAAACAAAAGTACATTTAACAGGGGTACAAACATCAGTTATTGAAAATATGTTAGATATTGTTAAAGGGAAAGGGCCATTACATGAAATAAATTGCTTAATCATTGGAAATGGTGAAATTGGACGTTTAGCAGCTAGAAGGTTAATTGAAGAAGGTGCTAAAGTCACTATGACACTGAGACAATATAAAACAAAAGAAGTTCAAATACCAGCGGGTTGCCATATCATAGAGTATCAAGAAAGATATGCACATATACAAGCGTTTGATGTAATTATTAGTGGCACATCAAGTCCACATCATACAGTGAAATATGAAGAAGCCCATGAACTTTTAAATGATGGGAAAAAACGCATTATGATTGACTTAGCTGTGCCAAGAGATATATCAAGTAAGTTTAAAGATGAAGATTATGTAGAACTTTATAATATAGATGATTTAGGTGGTATTTCAAAAGAAGCTGTAAATAGTGAAGCCGTTGAAGAAGCACTAGAAATTATTGATAAATATCAAGAAGAATTTAAGTCTTGGTATAACTTTAGAGTTTTTGTACCTACGATTCAGGCAGTAGGACATGTGGCTGGATTGGATGTTTATAAGCGAATTGAAAAAGGCGTTAAGAAGGCTATAGGTAGTGAGGGACAGAAGGAAATAGAGCAATCTGTACGTAGGGCTTCAGAAAAAGTGATAACTTCGTTGCTTTATGGACTTAGGGAACACTTACCACAAGAACAATGGAAAGACTGCCTTGAAGCAATTGAAAATGTAGTACTTAGTAAAGAATACTAGAAAACTTACATGCAAAGGATAAGAAGGTGCTAAAGATGAAAAAAGTAATTCGTATAGGAAGTAGGGAAAGTCAGTTAGCAGTCATACAGTCTAAACTTGTAATGCAGGCTATTAAAAAGGCACATCCAGAATTAGAGTTAGAACTTATTACAATGAAGACAACTGGAGATAAAATCTTAGATCGCAATTTAGATCAAATAGGTGGTAAGGGACTATTTGTAAAAGAATTAGATAAAGCCTTATTAAATGGAGACATAGATTTATCTGTACATAGTTTAAAAGACTTACCCATGGAAATTAGTAAAGATATTCCACTTATTGGTTTTTCAAAAAGAGAAGACCCAAGAGATGCACTCATTTTAAAAGAAGGTATAAGCTTACCTTTAACAGGAGGAATTGTAGGTTCATCTAGTAGAAGAAGGATGATTCAGCTTAAAAATATGTATCCTAATATTGAAAGTAAAGGGATTAGAGGGAATGTCCAAACAAGACTTCGCAAGCTCGAAGAAGAAGACTATATCGCAACTATTTTAGCAGCAGCAGGACTGAATAGATTAGGTATGGGGCATGTGATTAGTAAAGTTTTTTCTACAGAAGAAATGATTCCAGCAGCAGGACAAGGCATTCTTGCACTACAAGGTAGAAGTGGAGAAAATTATGATTTTGTAAACTGTTTCTTAGATAAAAATGGTGAAGTAGCAGCTAAAGCTGAAAGAAGCTTTGTAAAAACATTAGATGGTGGATGTAGTTCACCAATTGCAGCTTATGCAGAGATTTCAGGAAATGAAATCAAATTAAGAGGTTTATATTATCATGAACCAGCAGAAGATTTTTCAATAGGTACAATAACAGGTGGGATCAGTGAAGCAGAGAAGTTAGGTGAAACATTAGCATTAAGACTGAAAAAGGAATGGGCTTAAGAGGAGGAGAAGACATGGCGCAAAAGGGAAAAGTATGGCTCGTAGGAGCAGGACCAGGAGATATAGGACTTCTAACACTTAAAGGAAAAGAAATCCTTGAAAATGCACAGGTCGTTGTATATGACGCCCTTGTAAGTACAGAAGTTTTATGTTTAATTCCTGATGGGGCTGAAACAATTAATGTAGGAAAACGTGCAGACAATCATACGATGCCTCAAGAGGGCATCAATGAAGTATTACTTCAAAAAGCACAAGAAGGCAAGCGTGTTGTCAGATTAAAAGGCGGTGACCCTTTTGTATTTGGTAGAGGAGGCGAAGAGTTAGAATTACTTGTACAAAATGACATTCCATTTGAAATTGTACCAGGGATTACTTCCTCTGTAGCTGTACCAGCTTATGCCGGGATTCCAGTGACACATAGAGATTACACTTCTTCTTTTCATATTATTACAGGGCATGCTAAAAAGGGAGCACCACTTAAAATTGACTTTGATGCCTTAGTGAAGTTAGATGCAACTTTAGTATTTTTAATGGGTATTTCGGCTATGGAAAGAATCTGTAATGGTCTTATGGCAGCAGGTATGGCCAAAGATACACCAGCAGCAGTATTAGAGAAAGGAACAACTTCTAAACAAAGAAGAGTTGTAGCCACAGTATCTACTTTAGTAGAAGCATCTCAAAAAGCTACAATTAGTACACCAGCTATTATTGTAGTGGGTAAAGTCTGTGCTTTAGCAGAAAGTTTTGCATGGGCAGAAACAAGACCACTTGCTAATAAACAAATTATTTTAACAAGACCAAAGGCAGTAAGCTCTGAAATGGCAAAAAGACTTAGAAACTTAGGGGCACAAGTTTTAGAAATGCCAGCTATTGAGACAGTATCTCTTGGTGTAACTGATCAGTTAAAAGTGCAGCTTGAAAGGATTTCAGAAATGACAGATGAGAGATGGCTTGTTTTAACAAGTCCACAAGGCGTGAGACATTTCTTTGAAAGTCTAAAAGCACTTAAATGGGATATGCGCAAGCTATTTGTAAATCCAAATCTTAAGTTTGCAGCTATTGGCACAGCTACAAGAAAAGCATTAGAGGAGTTTGGAATTTTTGCAGATTTAATGCCAAAGACGTATTCAGCTTTGGAACTTGGGAAGCTTTTAGGTGCTACTGCAGATAAGACAAGTGAAGTTTTTATTTTTAGGGCAGAGCAAGGTTCTAAAGATTTAATAGAAGAACTTGAGAAAGCAAATATCAAATATCATGATATTCCAATCTATCGTACAGTTTATCATATTTGTAGTGAAGTTAAAGAAAAAGTAAATCAGGCTATAAATGCAGGAGAAGTAGACTATGTAACATTTACAAGTGCCTCTACAGTTAGTGGCTTTGTAGAAACTATGAAAGAAACTGACTTTACTAAAATAAAAGCTATCTGCATTGGTGAGCAAACAGCGCGTAAGGCAAGGACGTATGGGATGGATGTAGCGATTTCAAAAGAAGCAAGTATGGAGAGTATGATAGAACTTATTAAGGAATTATAATAAAATAGGGAAAATTAATTATCGTAGAGAGATGAGGATGAGAGATATGGATTTAGGATTAACAAAGAGACCTAGAAGATTAAGAAATAATCCTGTGATTAGATCAATGGTGAGAGAAACAAGAGTTTCAGTAGACTCACTTATTTATCCAATCTTCGTTAAAGAAGGTACGAATATAAAAGAAGAGATTTCCTCTATGCCAGGACAATACCGTTATAGTATTGATAGACTTGGAGAAGAATTAGAAGCTGTTTCTAAAGCTGGTGTAAAAAGCATTTTACTTTTTGGTATTCCAGATAAAAAAGATGAATGTGGTAGTGGGGCTTTTGATGAGAATGGGATTGTGCAACAAGCACTTCGTTATGGGAAAGCGAATTATCCAGAACTTTATTATATTACTGATGTTTGTATGTGTGAGTATACTTCCCATGGACACTGTGGTATGTTAAATGGTGAGACTGTAGATAATGATAAGACTTTAGATTTATTAGCTAAAACTGCACTTTCACATGTTAAAGCAGGAGCAGATATGGTAGCACCATCAGATATGATGGATGGCAGAATTCGTGCTATTAGAGAAACTTTAGATGCAGCTGGATTTAGCCATATTCCAATTATGTCTTATGCAGTTAAATATGCTTCAGCATTTTACGGTCCATTTAGAGAGGCAGCAGGTTCAGCACCATCATTTGGTGATAGAAAAAGTTATCAAATGGATTATCATAATGTAAAAGAAGCTATTAGAGAAGCAGCCCTTGATGTAGAAGAAGGTGCAGATATTTTAATGGTTAAACCAGGAATGGCTTATCTAGATATATTAAAAGAGCTTGCAATAAACTTTGACCAGCCTTTAGCACTTTATAGTGTAAGTGGTGAGTATGCCATGATTAAAGCAGCAGCGGCAGCAGGTTATATAGATGAAGCCTCTATGATTTGTGAATCTACAGTAAGTATGTTTAGAGCAGGTGCTAACATGCTTATTACTTACTTTGCAAAAGAAATTGCAGGATATATTAAGGAAGGAAGAATCGGATAATGAATACAACAATTTCGACTAACTTATTTGAAAGAGCAGAAAAAGTAATTCCAGGAGGAGTTAATAGTCCAGTTAGAGCCTTTGGGCCAGTTGGTGGAAAACCTAGATTTATTGAACATGCCAAAAAGCAATATTTATATGATGAAGATGGCAATAAATATATAGATTATATTGGTTCATGGGGACCAATGATTTTAGGGCATAACGATGAACGTGTTATAGAAGCTGTGAAAAAGCAAATGGAAAAAGGATTAAGTTATGGTGCTGCTACAGGGATTGAAGTAGAAATGGCAGAACTTATTGTAAGCTTAGTACCAGCTATTGAAATGGTAAGAATGGTAAACTCAGGGACAGAGGCTGTTATGAGTGCGCTTCGTGTAGCTAGAGGTTATACAAGAAGAGATAAAGTTATTAAATTTGAAGGCTGTTATCATGGACATGCTGATGCCATGCTCGTAAAAGCTGGCTCAGGAGTTATGACAGCAGGGGTACCAGATAGTCTTGGGGTGCCAGCTGGATGTGCAGAAGATACTTTAACAGCTATTTATAATGATTTAGGTAGCGTAGAGAAATTATTTAATGATAACAAAAACCAAGTAGCTTGCGTCATTGTTGAGCCAGTTGCAGCTAATATGGGACTTGTAGCACCAAAAGAAGGATTCTTAGAAGGACTTCGTAAATTATGTGATGAAAATGGTGCATTACTTATTTTTGATGAAGTTATTACTGGATTTAGATTAGGTATTACTGGAGCAAGTGGTTATTTTGGTATTACACCAGACCTTATTACTTATGGAAAAATCATCGGTGGCGGTATGCCAGTTGGGGCCTATGGTGGTAAAAAAGAAATTATGAGTATGGTTGCACCTATTGGGCCAGTTTACCAAGCAGGTACATTAAGTGGAAATCCAATTGCCATGCGTGCAGGACTCACACAACTTACTATTTTAAGAGATCATCCAGAAATCTATGAAGAAATGAATAACTTAGGCGAATATTTTAGAAGTAGCTTAAGAACTATTCTTGAAAAATATAATTTACCATATCAAGTAAATGGTGTTGGTTCACTTTCATGTTTATTCTTTACAAAGGAACCTGTTGTAGATTATACAAGTGCTAAAACTTCAGATACTAAAGCTTTCGGTGAATACTTTAGTGCAATGCTTGAAAAAGGTAATTATTTTGGTCCAAGTCAATTCGAAGCAATCTTTATGTCTGATGCCCATACTAAAGAAGACTTAGATAAAACACTTAATGATATAGATGATTATTTTAAATCAGTATCAAATAAATAGGATGATATACAAAACTATTGGAGTACTGAGTGAAAAGCTTAAGTACTCCAATTTTATTTAAAGCATTGGAGATAAATAAATGTGTAAAAGAAAAGGTGAATGAACATGGAAACAGGACTTGTGCATATTTATTGTGGAGATGGGAAGGGAAAAACAACAGCAGCTATGGGACTTACACTACGCTGTAATGGTGGAGGGGGAGAAGTATTACTTTTTCAATTTCTAAAATCAGGACGTTCAAGTGAAATGACTTCTTTAGAATTATTGCCACACGTAACTGTACTAGAGGCGTATACCAAAATTAAGTTTGCGAAATATATGACTGAAGAAGAAAAAGAAGAAGCAAAGGCTTTTTATACTAAAAGGTTTGAAGAGATTATAGAAGAAGTACAAAGTAAAGCGTATAAGTTATTAGTTCTAGATGAAGCAATAGGTGCATTAAACTTAGGGTATATTAGCGAAGAACGTATGTTAGAGTTCCTTCAGAATAAACCAGCAGAATTAGAGGTTGTCCTTACTGGCAGAAATCCTAGCGAAAAGATGATGGCAGCGGCTAACTACGTTTCAAAGATAGAAAAGATTAAGCATCCATTTGATCAAGGAATAGAGGCGAGAAAATTAATAGAGTGGTAAAAGCAAAGACTGCAAATGAATAAGATTTCATGAGCAGTTTTTTTATGTAAGAGCAAAACAATATTGACTATTCTGAAAAACGGGTGTAATCTTAAAATAACGGTAATATATTACATTATATACGAACTAATTAGAACGAAATATTGATAGAGGAGATTATATGAGAAAACCATTAATACAAAAACTAGATGAAATACCAGCAAGAGAAGTTATTTTTGGGACGATACCTGTTTTATCTAACAAGATACAAGTTGTTGTAGATAAAAGTATGGAAAAGATTACGTTAAAGCAATGGCTATTAATTATAATGATTATGCAATTTGAAGGAGGGGCACCTACATTATCTGAAGTAGCAAGTGCCATGGGGAGTTCAAGACAAAATGTAAAACAATTGGCACTTAAGTTGGAACAAAAAGGACTCTTAAAGATTGAAAAAGACAAAAATGATTCTCGAATAGTAAGATTAAGTGTACTACCTGCGTGTATGACTATGTTTGAAAAGCAAGCAGAGTATGAACGACATTTTTTAGAACTTATGTATAAGGATATGAACGAAGAAGAGCTAGAAATAATAGCACGAGGAATGAAGAAGTTAGTGCAAAATGTAATTGCAATAGAAGATCTATTAGCAGAAGGCAAAAGGATATAAGAAATAGGGAGAGGAGAGGTAGTACTTAGCATAAAAGTAACTACCAAATAGAAATATGAAAACACTTATAGCTTATGGTTCAAAATATGGTACGGCAGAAAAATGTAGTAAAGAGATTGCAAAACATATAACAGGACAAGTAGATATAGTTGATTTAAAGGCCAATAAAGAAATTAAATTAGCAGATTATGATAAAGTCATAATTGGTAGTTCTATTTATGCAGGTGGATTAAGAAAAGAAGTTAAAGCATTTTATGAAAAGAATAAAGAAATACTTAAGGATAAAAAAGTAGCAGTATTTATAAGTTGCATGGCTAAAGAAAACCCAGAGCAATATATCACAAACAATTTTGATAAAGATTTTGTTAATAAATTAATTGCGAAATGTTGTTGTGGTGGTGAGTATCAATTTAGCAAAATGAATTTCTTTGAAAGATTTATCGTTAAAAAGATTACTGAGGTAGCTGCAAAGAAGGGGCAAGGCTCAGCGGTAGATGGAAAAACAGACATTTCAGAGATGGATTATAATCAGATGAAAAGCTTTGCAAAGCAAGTCAACAGGGCATAATAACAAAAAAATAAAATAAAAATAAAAAAGGTGTTGACATATGTAATCAAGTAAGATAAGATAATACAAGTCAGCGGGACAACAGCTGACAAGTAAATGAACTTTGAAAACAAAATAGTAATCATATAAACCAGTCGATTCATTAAACTACTTTAAGTAGTAAATGAGTACCCAAACATCTAAAGATGTTAGTACTAAGTAATTTAAGCCAGCAACATTAGTTGCAAGAGCAAACTTTTTTATGAGAGTTTGATCCTGGCTCAGGATGAACGCTGGCGGCGTGCTTAACAC
>USPX01000011.1 GCA_900556665.1 uncultured Eubacteriales bacterium | reverse complement strand
TTAAGGCTTTTTTTAACACCAACAACTAAAGTTTGTTTGCCATGGCGATATTGTTCATGTAAATTTTCACCTGGAATATGACTTTTAATACGATTAGCTGCAGCTTCTATGACATCTACTTTACCTTGTTCTTTAAAAAGATGATAAAGATTTTTGCCTAAAGGATAATCAAGAGCACCTTTTTCAAAAATAACACGTTGTGGAATAAACATAAGTTACCTCCAAATTTATAAGGCAATATATGATTAGTGTGCACAGTGTATGTAAAAAATACGAAATTAAGTTGACTATTTACATAGTGGAATTTAAAATTAAAATATTGTTTAAAATATGAAAATAAGATTTGTATTATGGAGGAGAATATGGTTTGGTTATTTCGTATCTTAATGATATTTGGCCTTTTAAATTTAGCGAATATCATTATTGTAGATGGTGGCGCAGGAATGGAAGTTGTATGGGTGATAATTATTGGGCTAAGCTTTTTATTTTCATTTAAAAAGATTTGCCACTTTTTCTTTAAAAGAAAATGGTTTAAAGGTTTATTTATTATAGCAATTAGTTTATTTATTATAGTTGAAGGATTAATAGTAGTTAATGGATTGGGTATTAATGTGCCTGAAAATGGAGATTACATTATTGTATTAGGTGCAAGAGTAAGAGGGGAACAGATTTCACTATCTTTAAAGGCACGTTTAGATAAAGCGTGTGCTTATTTAAATGAAAATCCAGATACTAAAGCTATATTATCTGGAGGACAAGGTCCTGGTGAAAATATTTCAGAAGCAGAAGCCATGCAAAGATATCTTGTAGCACAAGGTATTGAAAAAGAACGCCTGTATTTAGAGGATCAATCTAAGGATACAACTGAAAATATTAAAAACTCATTTGAAATAATAGATGGGCAAAAAGAAGAGGCTACTGTGATAGTAGTAACCAATCGTTTTCATGTTCTAAGAAGTAAAATGATAGCAGGAGATTTAGGGAAAAAGGTAAGTGGCATAGGTGCTAGAACATTACCATATTTAATTCCTACCTATTATTTAAGAGAATTTTTTGCAGTAGTAGTAGAAGCTATAATGTAGTAAAAAGGTAGTTTGTCATTAAACAAGCTACCTTTTTATATTATATTTATGACACTTTTTAGAATAAATTGTTTGTGTTAAAATAACTATGTATTGTCATATAAATATTAAGTGCGTTATATAAAAAATAACATGTTTAATACTTAACTTATATTTAGGGAGTGAAAAAAATGAAAGTATTACTTATTAATGGAAGCCCTCATAAAACCGGATGTACTTTTACAGCATTAAGTGAGGTTGCTAAAACTTTAAATGAAAGTGGCGTTGAAACAGAAATCTTCCATATTGGTGCTAAACCTGTAGGGGGTTGTGTAGCTTGCGGTGGATGTAGTGGGAAAGGACAATGTGTCTTTAATGATGGCATTGTTAATGAACTGATTGCAAAAGCCAAAGAAGCAGATGGTTTCGTTGTAGGATCACCAGTTTACTATGCTTCACCTAATGGTAACTTACTTAGTGTTTTAGATAGAGCCTTTTATGCAGGCAAAAATAATTTTGTACACAAACCAGCAGCAGCTATTGCAAGTGCAAGAAGAGCAGGAACAACTGCTACATTAGAAGTCATTAATAAGTACTTTACTTTTGCACAAATGCCACTTGTGTCTTCAAGTTATTGGAATATGGTTCATGGGGGTAAACCAGAAGAGGTTATGCAAGACTTAGAAGGTTTACAAATTATGCGTAACTTAGGTAGAAATATGGCATGGCTTCTTAAATGTATTGAAGCTGGTAAACAAAATGGCATTGAACTTCCTCAAAATGAATTTAATAATAAAACAAGTTTTATTAGATAAAAGCTTTTATAGAGTAAACGTTAAAAAAATAGGCTATCAATGTTGATAGCCTATTTTTTTATAATTGTTCGCTAAGACTTTCCCATTCTTCATAAAGATTAGCAACTTTTTCTTCAAGTTCTCCTTTTCTTTGAAGGAGTTCTTTGCTTTTCTCCGCATTTGTATAAACTTCTTCAAGACAAAGATCTGCATCAATGCTTTCCATTTCAGCTTCAGATTCTTGAATAGCTGTTTCTACTTTTGCAATTTGATTTTGGATACGACGAATTCTTGTTTGTTCCTCTTTTTGCTTTTGCCAGTCATCTTTATTAGATGTAGTAGCAGGAGCTGTTTGCACAGCAGGAAGAGGTGTCTTCGCCATGTTTTTAGAAGGAGCCGCAGCAACTGGTGTGTTTACGAGTTCCTTTTTCTTTTCGATATAGTAATCATAGTCACCAAGATATTCTTTTGTGCCAACTTGAGTCATTTCAACTACTTTAGTAGCTGTTTGATTAATGAAGTAACGGTCATGGGAAACGTATAATACTGTCCCTTCATAATTTGAGATAGCACTTTCTAAAATTTCTTTAGATAAAATATCTAAGTGGTTAGTTGGTTCGTCTAGGATTAAGAAGTTAGCTTTAGAAAGCATAATTTTAGCAAGTGCCACACGGCCTCGTTCGCCACCACTTAATGCTGAGATTGGTTTAAAGACATCATCATTTGTAAATAAGAAAGCCGCAAGCATATTACGAATTTCTCCATTTTTAAGCTCAGGGAAAGAAGTTTGAATTTCTTCCATAATCGTATTACTAGTGTCTAATGTAGAATGCTCTTGGTCATAATAGCCAATCATAACATTAGAGCCAAGTTTTACTGTTCCAGAAGTAGCAGGAATTTTCTCTAAGATAATACGGAATAATGTGGTTTTTCCTACACCGTTAGGACCAACTAAAGCAACTTTATCTCCTTTTTTGATAGACATATTCATACTATTAAATAAAGGGGCATCTTCGAAAGATTTACTAACATCTTTCACATCCAATACATCATTTCCACTTGGAATACGAGGTGTAAGGACAAGTTGCATAGGTTTATTATCAATCATAGGTGCGTCCATGACTTCTATTTTTTCAAGGGCTTTCTCACGGCTTCTTGCACGTTTAAGAGATTTTTCACGATTAAACTGCTTAAGTTTAGCAATGACAGCTTGTTGCTGCGCGATTTCTCTTTGTTGTTTTTCAAAGTGTTTCATTGCAATTTCATATTCTTTTTCACTCTTGATCACATAATCACTATAGTTACCGTTGTAAACGAAAGCTTGACCAAATTCTAAGTGAATGACTTTAGTTACAATCTTATCTAAGAAGTAACGGTCATGGGAAATGATAATAACAGCGCCTTTATAACTACGAAGGAAACCTTCAAGCCATTCAATGGCTTCAATATCTAAGTGGTTAGTTGGCTCATCGAGAAGTAAAAGTGTAGGTTCTTGAAGTAAAAGCTTACCAAGGGCAACACGGTTTTTTTGTCCCCCAGATAAAATTGAAATAGGTTTTTCATAAACTGATTCATCAAAACCGAGTCCTTTTAAAACACCTTTTACAAGACTTTTGTATTCATAACCTTTTTTATTTTCGAATTCTATACGAAGGGCATCATAAGCACCGATTAAATCTAAAGAAGAAGTTCTTGCAATTTCAGCTTCCATTTCATGAAGCTTTTCTTCAAGGGCAATAACCTCATCAAATACATGGAGAAGCTCTTCGTAAACCGTACGATCTGAATCTAAATCCATATGTTGTTTTAAATAGCCAATAGAACAGTCTTTACTACAAGAAATACTCCCACTATCACTTTCCATTTCTTTTGTAAGAATTTTAAGAAGTGTTGTCTTACCAGCACCATTATTGCCTATTAAAGCGACCTTTTCGTGATCTTCTATATGAAAACTAACATTTTTTAATACAGCTTGATCAATAAATGTTTTTTGTATATTACTGCATGAGATAATCATTTTTAGCCTCCTTAGTAAATCTTATCTAATTTTAGCAAAAAAAAACGCAAAATGAAAGAAAAGAGGCCAAGAAACTACATTGACAAAAAAAAAACATAAATGTATACTGAAATCAATAATAAAAGCGTAGTGAGGAGTTGAAAACATGACGGGAGAAAGAAAGATTTCGATGGCAGTAGTAAGACGTCTTCCTCGATATTATCGTTATTTAGGCGAGTTATTACAAAAAGGTGTGACCAAAATCTCTTCTAGAGAGTTAAGTGAAAAAATGAATGTAACAGCCTCACAAATTCGTCAAGACCTTAACAATTTCGGAGGCTTCGGGCAACAAGGATATGGGTATAATGTAGAGTATCTTCACACAGAAATTGGAAAAATTCTTGGACTTCATCAAAGTTATAAAATGATTATTGTTGGAGTAGGTAATTTAGGACAAGCAATTGCTAATTCCAATTCGTTTAGTAAACATGGATTTAAATTGGTTGGTCTTTTTGATGTTAACCCAAGGCTTATTGGTATGAGTATACATGGCGTTGAGGTACAAGACATCGATAAGATGGAAGAGTTCGTAAAAGAAAATGGTGTGGAGATTGCTATTCTAACAATGCCAAAAGCACGAGTAAAAGAGACAGCAGAGAATCTGGCACAATGGGGAATTAAGGGCTTATGGAATTTCTCACCAGTGGATTTATTCCTGCCTGAAACTGTACAAGTTGAAAATGTACACTTATCGCATAATTTAATGACATTAGCTTATAAAATTAATGAGGCAGAACACGGGCGTACGCCTAAACAACTTTAATATAGGAGTTACCACGAAGAAGTCAGTGGTAACTCTTTTGTTGTATACTTTAGTTATAAAAACCACCAGCTCTGCTGGTGAGAATAAAATACTTTTAGTATGAAAAAATAAAACCTCCTTTGTTAAGAATGATAATGGTTCGCCAACCGTATCAAATAACAAAGGAGGTTTGTCAAATGAATGACATTCAAAGTTTATCACATTCTAAATGGAGATGCAAATACCATATTGTGTTTGCACCTAAGTATAGAAGACAAGAAATATATGGGAAATTAAAAGCAGATATAGGACAGATTTTACGTCAGTTATGTGAGCAAAAAGGTGTAGAAATAATTGAAGCTCATGCATGTAAAGATCATATACACATGCTAGTATGTATTCCACCAAGTATGAGTGTTGCGAGTTTTATGGGATATCTAAAAGGAAAAAGTACACTATTAATTTTTGAGAGACATGCAAATTTAAAATATAAGTATGGTAATAGGCATTTTTGGTGTAGAGGATACTATGTAGATACTGTAGGAAGAAATCAAAAAATCATAGAAGACTATATCAGAAATCAAGTAAATGAAGATCTTATATCAGATCAAATCTCGCTTAAAGAATATATGGACCCGTTTACGGGTCGCAAGAATTAAGAGGCAAAAAAGACAGCCACTTTAGTGGCTGCCTGTGAAAGTAATGCGATTGGCGGACCAATCGGTGCATCTTTTAAGATGCTGCCAGTAATGTGCCCTTCTAGGGCTGTGCAAACCACCAGTTCAACTGGTGGTATTGATTAAGGTTCATTTATTGTGTCACCTATTTTTTGTGTTCGTGATTTTTGAGGTGGTCCATGCAGTATTCGTAGTTGCCGTTGCAGCTTGAGCAGTATCTGAATTCCATGTCTGGGTCAGTAAGTTCTGTTTTGCCGCATACTGTACATTTGTGGAAAGCTACACGAATAGGGTCACCTTTTTGAAGTTCACGTTTTTGTTTCCTAAAGTTTTTTTGTGTAGCTGTTGGCTTAGCTCCTTTAATAGATTTACCAAAGAAGATTAAGAAGTTAAGTAAAGAAACAACAATTAAAATCTTTTGACCTAAGCCTGGCATAATAAATTGATAAGCTAAAAGTGCTACATCTAAAAGGGCTAAGTACTTCACTTTAACAGGTAAAATATAAAACATTAAAAACTCTACATTTGGGAATAAAGTTGCATAAGCTAAAAATAATGATAAGTTAATATAGTATGCTGAAGCAGAAATGTTATACCCTGTAATAAGTGAAACAATACTTGAACCAATTACTGTAAAGAGGGCACCAGAGAAATAATAAACATTAAACTTAAAAGTTCCCCAAGCATCCTCTAAAGCTGCACCTATTGAATAATATAAGTACAACATAAAGAATAAGAAAATAATACTGTGACTATCTGGAATAAATACGAAAGTAACAAGTCTCCAAATTTGCCCGTGTAAAACTGCTGCTAAATTAAATGAAAGCAAGCTTGAAATGCTAATTCGTGTAATCATTTCTAAGAGAAAGATAACACCATTTCCAATGATGATATACTTCATTAAGTCACGAATAGCATACTTACCATATTTACGTGATAACTTGTCTAAAAAGTCCATAAGTACCTCCTTATAAATTCATATCAATCATATACTTTTGATTTATAATATATCATAGTTTATAATAAAATTGATAATCTTGCTGAATATATTGTAATCTTTGTAGAAATATATAATGAACTATAAACCTATAATACATAAACATATACTGTTAATTAGTATATAACAGCATCAAGTATACAATATAAAGAAATATTGGATAATCATACTTTAGTATAGCATAGGCAATAGTTTATTCAAAGGGGCAGGAGAATAGAGGAGGAAATGGCAGTGGAGAAGTATGGAAAATCATTTAGTGAAATGGGATTTAAAGAGAAGTTAGAACACCTATGGGAATATTATCGAAAGCCTGCCTTATTTTGTCTTATAGCAGGTGTATTTTTGATACAATTAATCACGGCAATGCTTGCACCAAGAGAAGTTAATACAGTAGATATTACTTTAGCCGGTAAGATTTATACTGAAGATCAAAAGGCATTAGATGAAGTAACTACAAGTTTTAAGGAAAACTTCGATGCAGGGCTTATGATTTCAGCAATAGATTGGACAAGGTCTACAGAAATGGAGCTTGCTACAGCACAAAAGATTGCACTTCAAATTACAACTAAAGAATTAGATATTTTAGGCCTTCCACCACAAACATTTGATAATTATTTAAGGGAAACAGGACAAGATATGTTTAGGCCATTAGATGAAATACCAGAGTGTAAAACTCTTTTAGAAGAATATAAAGACCAACTTGTAATCGCAGGTTATAATAAAGATGAAAACTTTAATATTACTAAAGGTGATCAGCATGTATTTGGAATCAAAGTATCAAAGATTGACAATATACCAAGTAGTGAATTAGGTGAAGAAATCGTATTAGGTATCACAACTACTGCAAAAGATATTGATAAAACAGTAGAAATGATGAGATACTTATTAGAAAGTAAATAGTTTTAAGAGGAGAAGAGACATGAGTTTTGTAAAAAGAATTGGCATAGTAGGTGGTGGTGTATCTGCCTTAATGTTATGTATAGAAGCAGCAAAAGCAGGTATTGCAACAACCTTATTAGACCCAAAAGTAGACTGCGTTGGTGCACAAATTGCAACAGAACACATTTTAGCAACAATTAATAATGAAAATATAGAAAAGCTTAGTTTAAGAGTAGATGCAATCGTATTTAATTCAAAGTTAGACTTTCCATTAGAATGTAAATTACATTGCAAGACTTATCCATCTAAAGCAGCAATGGATGAACTAAGTAATCCAAAAGGAATTCTAGAGCTTCTAGAAGTATTAGAGATTCCAACGGCTACAACTTATTATCAAGATAATAAAGAAATGGCATTTGAAAAAATTGAAAACATTAACTTACCATTTAATTTCATTAAGCAATATGGTAGCCGTAGCGAATTAAAACGTGTAGAAAGTCATGAAGATATGGCAGACTTTATATTAGATATGGATGATCAGATTGATAGCTTTGCCGTTCAAATTATTCCAGAATATGTAAAGAATATTATGAGCCTTGTTATTATAGATGAAGCAGGTAAGTTACAAATTTATGATCCATTAGAAGGATCATATGAAGCTAAAAAGGTGTGTAGCGTAAAAGTAGCAGATGATTTAACAAAGACAATGATTCAGAAGATAGCACGCCTTAATCGTAAAGTTTTGAAAGAAATAGAAGGAGCTGGTGTATATACTCTTAAATATGGTATTAAAGCCAATAAGAGTCTAGAGTTTGTTGAGATTACTCCAGAAATAGATATGGCAGCACTGCTTACTTTAGAAGCACATGATGTTTCTATTTATGAACAGTATATGCACCTTATGATGGATATGCCAATTATAGCACCAACTCTAGAAACATATGCACATGGACATATTAAAGAAACTGATAAACCAATGGATAAAAATAAACCATATCATATGTATAACTTAGGTTTAACAAACCTTTGCATTACAAGAAATAGTATAGAGAAATAAAAAAGGAGCTAACTTGAGAAAAATAATTTCAAGTTAGCTCCTTTTTAGACTCTATTTTTTAGTAAGATTATGTTTTTCAAGGTGACTAGCAACCTTAGCAGCATCACTATTATGTACAAGAGGTGTTACATCATTGATGTGGCCATTTTGGCCAAAAAGATAGAAGGAAGCAAAATTATATGCTTGAGCCGCACGTTTTTCAGTAGGGTAGATACCTAAGTGAATTTGTTTTCTATTATAACCAATATTTGCCCTAAAGCCACTTTTGGTCTGGCTAACGCCACGATATGTATTGCCAGCAATGGCACGTTTACGAGTTGCACTAGGTGTTTTAAGTCTTGGAGAAAGCTTAATACTCGCATAAATGGCATCGTACTCAGCCTTTGTAATAAATGGAATTGTATTAAGTATGTATTCCCGTTGTACGTCTGATTGGGCCATAAGGAAGTCGGCAGCCTTGTTATAAGCAATAGCAGCTGTAATTTCCGAAGGATAATGGCCTAAGATTAAAGGCTGAGTAGTATATATTGTTGCAGTATAAAATGTTTGGTCATCTATAATTTTTTTACAAACCCCTTTATAAGTATTGATGACTTCGATATTATCTCTTCTAAAATCGTAAGGATTCCCGTTTTTAAAGACATAATCTTTACCAGCAGTACTATGATTTAATATTCCAAAGCGATTTAAAAGACTTTGTTGGGAGATACTATCATATGTATATAAATAATTACCACGTTTATTTATTTTATAAGTAGAGAAGAATAACAAATCCTTCATATCAAATGTTAAAATGATATCTTTAGACAAATAATAATGGAAGTAAGAGTCCATTAAATAAATAGGATTCTTAATATACATTTTATGATCTCTAAAATTACAAAGGCTAATAATCTTTTTAAAGTCTATAAGAGAATGGGGAAAGTCTAAAGTACCAAAAGAAGCACACATAATCTCATGGGCATCTTGAAGCGCCTTAGTAGCAGCTTCATTAGAATCAAATAAACCTAGATATAGTTTCTTCTTTTTATAAACAAAATAAACTTTATAAGTGGTACGGTCCCCTTTTAGATTAGGATAGATATAAGACATAAAAATCACCGTCCTTGAATTTAATCATACATCATAAATAAAATAAAATAAAGTATATGCAAAATAAAGCAATCAAAGGATATACAATAGTTAAAAAACACAGTATAATAAGGATGAATGAGAACCTAAGAAAACCTTTTATCTTTAAGGAGGAAAAAAATGAACGCAGTATCACAAAAAACTATTAACACTATTAGGGTGCTTGCAGCAGAGGCAATTCAAAAAGCAAATTCAGGACATCCAGGGCTTCCACTTGGATCAGCGCCTATGGCTTATACATTATGGGCAGAAGAAATGAATCACAATCCTAAAAATCCTAAATGGGAAAATAGAGATAGATTCGTACTCTCAGCAGGACATGGTTCAGCACTTCTTTATACATTACTTCATTTATTTGAATATGGATTAACAATTGAGGACCTTCAAGGATTCCGTCAAGAAGGAAGTTTAACACCAGGACATCCAGAGTTTGGACATACTGTAGGAGTAGAAACAACAACAGGGCCATTAGGACAAGGTATTGCAACAGCTGTAGGTATGGCTATGGCAGAAAAACATTTAGCAGCTAAATTCAATAGAGATGGTTATAATGTAGTAGATCACTATAGCTATGCTTTAGTTGGTGATGGATGCTTAATGGAAGGTATTTCATATGAAGCAGCAGCAATAGCTGGAACACTTAAACTTGGTAAATTAATCGTTCTTTACGATTCAAATAATATTACAATCGAAGGAAGCACAGATATTGCATTTAGAGAAAATGTAAGAGCACGCTTCGAAGCACAAGGTTTTGAAACATTCTTAGTAGAAGATGGAAATGATATAGAAGCTATTGCAAAAGCTATTAAAGCAGCAAAAGCTAACTTAGACAAACCAAGCTTTATCGAAGTTAAAACACAAATCGGTTATGGTTGTCCTAAAAAACAAGGGAAAGCATCAGCGCATGGTGAACCTCTTGGAGTAGACAACATCGTTGAAATGAAAGAATTCTTAGGTTGTGAAAAAGATGAATTCTTCGTAGCAGAAGATGTACGTGCACACCTTGCAGAAATCGTAAAAGCTGGTGAAGCTAAAGAAGCTGCATGGAATGAATTATTCGAAAACTATGCAAAAGCTTATCCAGAACTTGCTGCAGAGTGGAAACAATGGTTTGGCGAAGAAGAAGTAGATTTATCAGACCTTTACGAAAAATACTCTGATACTACTGCTAAAAAAGCAACACGTAACGCTTCATTTGAAGTAATCAATGAAATGGCAAATCGTGTACCTAACATCATTGGTGGTTCAGCTGACCTTGCACCATCTACAAAAACTTATATGAACGGAAAAGGTGACTTCAGTAGTGATGACTACTCAGGTCAAAATCTTCACTTTGGTATTCGCGAACACGCAATGGGAGCTGTTGCGAATGGTATTGCAGTTCATGGTGGACTTAAAACATTCTGCTCTACATTCTTCGTATTCAGTGATTATATGAAAAATCCAATGCGTCTTGCAGCACTTATGAAATTACCTGTAACTTATGTGCTTACACATGATAGTATCGGTGTAGGGGAAGATGGACCAACACATCAACCAATCGAACAACTTGCTATGCTTCGTAGTATACCAAACATGGTAACATTCAGACCAGCAGATGCTAAAGAAACAGTAGCAGCTTGGGAATATGCTTTAAATAGCAAAACAGAACCAGTTGCAATCGTTCTTTCAAGACAAGACCTTCCATACCTTGCAAACACAGGCGCTGACGCTAAAAAAGGTGCATATGTTGTAGCAGGTGTAGAACCAAAAGATGCAGATATCATCTTAATGGGTTCAGGTTCAGAAGTACAACTTGCTGTAAAAGCGACAGAAGAACTTGCTAAAGAAGGTATCAAAGCTACTGCAGTAAGTATGGTTTCTATGGATGTATTTGAAGAACAATCTAAAGAATACAAAGAAAGTGTATTACCATCAAATAAAACTAAGAGAGTAGCTATTGAAGCTGCATCTTCATTTGGATGGCATAAATATACAGGATTCGAAGGTGAAGTTATTGCAATTGATCACTTTGGTGAATCAGCTCCAGCTGGAGTTATCTTCGAAAAATACGGTTTCACAGTAGATAACGTAGTAAAAGTAGCTAAAGGAATCCTTTAATTATCAAGCCTTTAGAGAGGTTTAATAAAGTATAAAGAGAGACATCGCATTTAAGCGATGTCTCTTTTTTTATAACCTTCGACACAAAAATTTCCATTAATTAAACTCCAAAAAACACCAAGCGTAACAAAACTATACATGTCGGTCTGAATATATTGAATTATTTATTCAAAAATATATAATGAATTCATACAAGGGGTTAAAACTTTAAGCAACATGTCTAGTCCTAGTTAAGGGGTCATTAAAAGAGTTGGTGACAACTACTAATGAAAATAGGAAGGTTAAGGATAGCAGCATAAGTTTAGAGAAACAATCCACTTTTAAATTTTAGGAGGAGTAAATAAATGAAAAACAAAAAACTTTATGGTTTCATAACAAGCGTACTTGTAGGCGCACAATGCTTAGCACCTCTTACAACACTTGCAGCAACAAATCAAGATATTGATTACGGAGATCGTTTCTTACAATTTTACGACAAAATCGTTGGTCAAAAAGATTCTCAAGGTAGAGGAACATCTGATTTCTTCAGCCCAGATGGTATTCCTTACCACTCAATTGAAACAATGAACTGTGAAGCTCCTGACCAAGGACATGAATCAACTAGTGAAGCTGCTAGTTACTATGTATGGTTAGAGGCTATGAGAGGTAGATTAACAGGAGATTTCTCTGGTATCGACGAATCATGGAGAGTTATCGAAGACTACTTCATTCCAACAGAAAAAGATCAACCAACAAACCAAGTTGAAGATGCTACATATGCACCAGAACATCCATTACCAGACTACTATCCAAGTAAATTACACTTTGGAGAACCAGTTGGTAAAGACCCTATCAAAAATGAATTAGCAAATGCTTATGGTACAAAAACAATGTATGGTATGCACTGGTTAATCGACTGTGATAACTGGTATGGATATGGTCAAAGAGGAGATGGAAAATCTACACCATCTTACATCAACACATTCCAACGTGGAGAACAAGAATCAACATTTGAAACAGTTACACATCCATCTTGGGAAGCATTCAAATGGGGCGGTACAAATGGATTCCTTCCATTATTCACAATTGATGCTAACTACTCAAAACAATGGAGATATACAGATGCACCAGATGCTGATGCTCGTACCGTACAAGCTATGTACTGGGCTAAAGAATGGGCTAAACCATATGGCAAGGACCTTTCTAAATACACAGCAAAAGCTGCTAAAATGGGTGACTATTTAAGATATTCAATGTTCGATAAATACTTCATGAAACAAGGTGCACAAGGTAGAACTCCTGGTAACGGATATGATTCTTGTGGTTACTTATTATCTTGGTACTATTCTTGGGGTGGTGCTCTTGATGGTTCTTGGGGTTGGAGAATCGGTTCAAGTTATAACCACTTTGGTTACCAATCTCCAATGGCTGCTTATATCTTATCAACAGATAACGATATTCAACCAAAAGCTGCAAATGCTAAAAAAGACTGGGCTGCTAGCTTAGAAAGACAAATCCAATTCTATCAATGGTTACAATCTGCTGAAGGTGGTATCGCTGGTGGTTCTGCTAACTCTTACGGTGGATCATATCAAAAATATCCAGCAGGTGCTGCAACATTCTACGGTACAATTTATGATGAAGACCCAGTATATCATGACCCATCAAGTAACAGATGGTTCGGTATGCAAGCTTGGTCAATGCAACGTATGGCTGAGTACTACTACTTATCAGGTGATACAAGAGTTAAACCATTACTTGACAAATGGGCTGCTTGGGCTGCATCAGAAGTACATGTAAATGGTACTACATTTGAAATTCCAAGTAACTTAATTTGGGAAGGTCAACCAGAAACATGGACAAATGAAACACAAGCTGGACAAAAATGGGATGGTAAATTCAAAGAAAATACAGGTCTTCACGTAAAAGTTGATACATATGGTCAAGACCTTGGTGTAGCTGGTTCATTATCTAATGCACTTCTTTACTATGCAGCAGCTACTAAGAAATATAGTCCAGAACAAGATTGGAATACATATTATACAACAGCTAAAAACTTATTAGACTGTATCTGGGATAACTACCAAGATGATAAAGGTATCGTATCTTCAGAAGACCGTCAAGACTTCCTTCGTATCTTCGAACAAGAAGTGTATATTCCACAAGGATTCACAGGTAAGATGGCTAATGGAGATGAAATCAAACCAGGTGTTACATTCCTTGATATCCGTTCTAAATACAAAGAAGATAAAGACTTCCCAAGACTTCAAGCTGCTTATGAAGAATATAAGAAGACAGGAGAATTCCACTTCGATATGCAATACCATAGATGGTGGGCACAATGTGACTTCGCTGTTGCTTTAGGAACAATGGACTTCTTATTCGGTATTGGTGATGAAGATCCAATTCCAGTAGTAACAGTAACAGCTGATAAAGAAGTAGATGTTAAAGATGGTGCTCAAACAGTAACAGTTAATGTAGCTACATCAATCGAAGAAGGTACTGTAGATAGCGTTGATGTTACAGTTGCTGGTAAAACAGTAACAAAAGTAAGCGAAGGTGTATACACATTCAACGTAACAAATGCAGATGCAAACAAAAAATTCGAAGTTAAAGTAGTAGCAGTATCTGATAAAGGTAAGAAAGGATTTGGAGATGCAACAGTTTCAGTTGTAGATTCAACTGTACCACCAGTTGAAGAATTTGGAAATGTAACATTAACAGGTCAAGGTGGCCAAATCAGTGTTAAAGCAGTAGTTACAGCTGATAAAGCAACAGCTCTTAATAAAGTTACAGTTAAAAAGACATTCACAGCTACTAACTTAAAATCACCAGTAGTATACATTGATAATGTTGGTGCTCAATTCAATACAGCTCCTTGGTACATGGCTCTTACAAGTGATACAAAAGCAGTAGTTAATTCACTTGGTAACAACCAATATGAATTAGTAATCACATTCACAAGTAGCCAAACAATCGATAATGGAAATGGAACAGTAACAGCAGATATCCGTATTTGCAACAGTGACTGGTCTAATGTTGGTACAGTAAAATAATTAGGGCTATAAAGCTCATATAATAAACCAGAAAAGTCCGGCGAAGCAATGAGTTTGCCGGACTTTTCTAGAAAAATAGGGTGTTAATAGATAGAGTTTAGTATTTTATAAGTCTAGTATTTTATAAAGGAAGGGTTAATGCTATGAATAAAAATAAAAATAAAAAATTATGGTCTAGTATGGTTTCAGTAGCAATGGTAGCATCTACTATTGCAACAATGCCAGCTGCAAATTTAATGGCAGCTCCAACTAATTTTAATTATGCCGAAGCATTACAAAAAGGTATTATGTTTTATGAATTACAAGAATCTGGTAAATTACCAGAAACAATCCGTAACAACTGGCGTGGTGACTCTGCTTTAAATGATGGAGCAGATAATGGTCTTGATTTAACAGGTGGTTGGTATGATGCTGGTGATAACGTTAAATTTAACTTACCAATGTCATATACATCTACAATGCTTGCTTGGTCTTACTTAGAAGATAAAGATATCTATGAAAAGAGTGGTGAAGATAAATTTATCTTAGAGCAAATCAAATGGGCAAATGATTACTTTATTAAATGTAATCCAGATCCAGATACATACTATTTCCAAGTAGGTGATGGTAATGCTGACCATGCTTTCTGGGGTGCATCAGAAATTATGCAAATGGCTAGACCATCTTATAAAGTAAACGTAGCTCAACCAGGATCAGCAGTAGCAGGTGAAACAGCAGCTTCTCTTGCAGCTTGTGCTATTGCATTCAAAGATAGTGATCCAGCTTATGCAGAAAAATGTTTAACACATGCTAAACAATTATATGCTCTTGCAGAAGCTATGGGTGGCGATACATATTATGATACAATTGCTGGTTCATTCTATAAATCATGGAGTGGATACCAAGATGAACTTGCATGGGCTGGTGCTTGGTTATATAAAGCAACAGGAGATAAAACATATTTAGCAAAAGCAGAAAAAGCTACAACTTACTTTGGTACAGAAAAACAAGGTGGCACAGAAAAAGCATATACTTGGGGCCACAACTGGGATGATGTACATTTAGGCGCATCTCTTCTTTTAGCACAAATCACAGGTAAAGATGAATACAGAGAAAATATTGAAAACCATTTAGATTACTGGGCAACAGATAAAGATGGTGAACATATTACACGTACACCAAAAGGACTTGCATGGCTTACAGAGTGGGGGCCACTTAGATATGCAGCAACAGCAGGTTTCATGGCTTCTGTTTATGCTGATTGGGATGGATGTAGTGCTAAGAAAGCAGATGAATACAGAGCATTTGCTAAAACACAAGCTGATTATATGTTAGGAAGCACAGGACGTAGCTTTGTATGTGGATTTGGTGAAAATGCACCAACAAGACCACACCATAGAACAGCACATGGTGGATGGGAAAATAACCTTAGTGGTGCACCACAACAACATCGCCACACATTAGTAGGTGCATTAGTAGGTGGACCAAATAGTAGTGATGGTTACAAAGACGTTATTACAGACTATGTAGCAAACGAAGTAGCTTGTGACTACAATGCAGGTTTTGTAGGTCTTATGGCTAAAATGTATAAAGAATATGGTGGAACACCTATTGAAAACTTAAATGCAATTGAAGAAGTAGGCGAAGAAATCTTCCTTGAAGCAGGTATCAATGCTCAAGATAATACAAATAAAATCAACTTCGTTGAATTCAAATTCATGCTTCGTAACCATACAGCATGGCCAGCAAGAGTAACAGATCAATTAAAATATAGAGTATTCTTAGATTTAACAGATGTTATTAATAATGGTTATACAGCAAATGATATGACAGTTTCAGCTAGTTACAAACAATATACTGGAACAAAAGTATCAAAAGTATTACCATATGATGCATCTAAAAACATTTACTATGTAGATGTAGATTTAACAGGTGCTAAAATCTACCCAGGTGGACAATCTGAATGTAGAAATGAAGTACAACTTAGAATTGCTGCACCATGCAAATGGGATTACACAAAGAGCTATTCATTACAAGGTTTAGCAAACAGTAGTTCAAATAGTATGGTAAAAGCTACAAATATGGCAGTATATGATGCAGATAAATTAGTATTTGGTAGTGAACCTGGTGATATTGTAATAGATCCAATAGATCCAGTAGATCCAGTAGACCCAGTAGATCCAGTAGATCCAGTAGATCCAGTAGATCCAGTAGATCCAGTAGACCCAGTAGACCCAGTAGATCCAGTAGATCCAACACCAACAGAAGGTGCAAATGTTGCATTTACAGTAAATGGTAATCAAATTGGTGTTAAAGCAGTAGTTACAGCTGATAAAGAAACAGCTCTTAATACAATTTCTGTTACAAAGAAATTCAAAGCTACTGACTTAACTTCACCAGTAGTATACATTGATAACGTAGGTGGCCAATTTACATCAGCACCTTGGTATGTAGCACTTACAAGTAATACAAAAGCAACTATTAAATCACTTGGCAATAATGAATATGAATTAGTAATCACATTCACAAGCACTCAAACAATTGATGCAGGAAATGGAACAGTAACAGCAGACCTTCGTATCTGTAATAGTGACTGGTCTAATATTGGAACAGTAACTGTTAAATAATTTAAGAATTTGATTTTTTATAAAGTAAATAGAGAGCCTGGCAAATAATAAAATTTGCTGGGCTTTTTATTATATAGGAATAAAGTATCTAGAAATATGTAATAGAATAAAGTAATGTAAAAGTTACTAAAAATTAGTGTATGTGACTATAAAAATATACAATATTTTATTCTAAAAATAATAAAATGTATGAAAAGATTATAAAATTATGATAGAATGGAGTTATAGCATTATAGCAGAGAGTACTGATATATAAGCTACGAAATAAATCATTGAAATTAGGGGGCATAGAATGATTAGAATAGCTATATGTGAGGATGAAAAAATATTTAGAGACCACTTGATAAGACTGCTAAAAGGGTACTTCGAGGAACGCAAAATAGAGTATTCCATAGATGATTTTTTAAGAGGAGAAGATTTATTAAAAGTACCACTTGATCAATATGATATTTTTTGCTTAGATGTGGCAATACAAGACGGCATGAGCGGTATAGAGACAGCAAAAGAGATACGTGAAAAAACACATACAAGTGATATTATATTTACAACGAGTCATCAAGAAGAAGCATATAAGGCATTTGAGGTGAACACACTTAGATACTTATTAAAACCAATACAAAAAGATGAACTTGAACAAACATTAGATCTTGCATTAAAGAGAAAAGAGGAGAGAGAAAGTCAATTTTTAGTACTTAATCAGGGACAAAAATTTATTCAAATACCACTTATTGATATAGTATATTTCGAAACACAAGACAGAAAAATTAAGGTCAATACGATGAAAAAACCATACATCGTAGACAATAAGATTAATGAATTGGAAAAGCAACTGACGGATCGTAACTTCTTTAGAATTCATAAATCATATCTTATTAATATGGTATATATCAGGGAACACGATCAAAGTACAGTTACTATGCAAAATGGAGATGTTGTATACATTAGTAGACTAAAACTTAAATCATTTAAAGAAAAATTTAGCGCCTTCCTAAGGAGGGAACGTGGTGAATAGTATTCTGGTGCACTACCTTATAGCATTTATGTTAATGGCTTTAATAACTGGAACAGAGTATTTAATGATGCGCTTAATTTCTACAAAAGCAAAGCTTACACCAAAAAGGATTATACAATGGATTACTTGTGCTATTTTAGTATTTGTAATACAAGCAGTGCTATTTAATGACTGGGAAATATTTAATGCACTAACTTATCTTGTTGTTGTTAATATATGTTTTCTATTTAAAGAAAAACAGATATTAACTAAGATATGGAAAGTTGTAATAGTAGTAGCAATGAATGCAACGTTAGAATTTAATATAGCTCCAATAGTGGATTGGTTATATGATAGTGTGTGGTCTAACTGGTTTATCTATTACTTTGCAGGTAGTGTAATAGTATTTTTAATGGTATGGGCAAGTACAAGCATAGTTAAAAGGTTTGATCTTTATAGTCCTACTGAATGTGAAAGTATTATTTATTCAAAGACTGAAGGTGTGCTTTTGTGCATATTAGCTTTATGTATAGATATACAACCTAGTATTGGGTATAGAGTGTGTGAAACTCCAGAATTCAATGGTTTAGGGCAGTTTTACTTGTCGTTATGGATAACCTTAAGCACTTTATCATTCATGGTATTGGTGTTAGGCATAGATAAAAATTTTGGTAGAAATTATTATACAAAAGTTAATGAGCTTATAGAAACACAATTTAAGGATAAAGTAAAATATTATGAAAAAATGGAAGAAGGTAATAAGGAGATTAGAGGCATTCGACATGATATGAAAAATCATCTTATAGGGATGGAAGGCTTATTAAAAGAGAATAAGTTGGAAGAACTACAAAAGTATATTAGTAATATAAAGAATAATGTAGAAAACAAAGTTGTCCTTGTTACAACAGGAAATACCATTGTCGATGCCATTTTTAATGAAAAGCATGCAGTTGCTAATGAAAAACAAATTAATATGGATATTAAGGTAGGAGTAGATGGCAATATTGATATGGAATTTATAGACCTATGTATTATATTATCTAATAGTATTGATAATGCTATAGAAGCCTGTGAGCGTATAGAAAATCCTGCTCAAAGAAAGATTAGTATTAAATGTACTTATACAGCAGGCTATTTCTTATACGACATTACCAATACTATGAAAGAAGAAAATGTCTCAAAGGTTAAAAACAAGGTATTAACTATTAAGAAAGATAAGAAAAATCACGGTTTTGGTCTTGGTAACATTAAACAAAGTGTTGAAAAGTATGATGGTACAGTTACTACAAGTTGTAATAATTTCCAATTTAAATTACAAGTGGAGATTAATACTAAGTCAGTAAAAACACTTCAAGCATAGGTCGTCACAAATTCATTATTTTATACTACAACTCATGTAAGGAAAACTGACATTTTAGACAAAGACGAAGACATATTTAACGAATAAAATTGAAAAAATATAATTTTATTGTACAATATAGTTAATCAAATAGTTATCTAAGGGGGATGAACAATATGTTAAAAAAATTATTATTCAAATCAAGTGAAAAAGTAAATGTAAATGATTTAAAAATAGAATTTGAGGAGTTAACTAAAAAAGAATTACAAGAAAAAGTTGTAGGTGGCAAAGCTTTTTTAGCATCAAGAACAACAAATAAAAAATCATTTATCATCTAATTATAAAAATGTACATATTAAAAATGAGCTAAGTAATTAGCTCATTTTTTGTGTTTGAGATTTATTATAATAGAAATAAAGAAATTATGATATAAGCTTAAGGTGGTGGAATATGTTTTTTAAGCATAAGATTAAAAATCCAGTAGAGCAACAAATTGAAGTATTAATAAATGATCTAAAACTGTACTTAGAAAATAATTATAAGGATTTAGCGATTCAATCTAGAAAGGATGCAATTGCTTTGGTAGAAGAGAGTTATAAGGAGGGGAAGCTTTCGGAAAAGAGCTATACAAAGTATAAAGCTGTATTAGATGATTATACGGAAAATATGAAAGGATATAATCACCAACAGTTTTATAGTAGTTAATAAAATGTGTAGTTAATAAGTAACTAACCACAAAAATAGGGCAATGAGTTAGAGGATTATTTGCAGTTAATTGGTATAAATATGCAAATAATCCTTATTTAATTGTCATAAAAGTGCATAATTTTCTATTCAAAGTGTAATCAAAATTTAATATACTAAAATTACATAGCAATATAACATACACAGAATGGAGAATGGTGCTAGGTATGTGGAGGAGTATAATAGAGGTTTTCAAGATAATAGTGCTTAGTTTAGAGATTACATTTTGCCTAGGCATGTTTGTAAGGATTTTTCTAGAGAGAAGTAAGATTAGTTTAGAGAGAATACTATTATATGGTGGTATTGGTGCCCTGTGTTCTTTGTTTATTTATTTTGAGGGTAGCAGTATAGAAGACATAGAAGTATCGCTGTATGGGCTTTGGGGAATTTTATTTGTATTATTTTTGTACAAAGGTACAATATTTTACAAGGTGTGGAGTGTATGGATAGCATATATGATACTCGTAGTGACTGTAGGAGTTATAGAACTAGTATTAAGTATGATTTTATTTAAAGTAGGTGGCCTGGGAATTATAGAAGAGATACTAGATAATGAGCTAGTATGTATTCCGGAAGTAATAAGTGTAATAATTACCGCAATGTTAATAAAGAGAACACCTTTTTATTATAAAGATAAGGCGTGTTACAGAAATATTCCTCCTATAAAGAAAATAGTAATTTTAATTATAGCAACAGGTGTTGGGAGCTTGTCAAATGAAGGTATGAATGCTATAGATGGTGCATTAGGAGATTTAGCTCAAGGAAACGTTTGGTTATTCATATGCATTTATGCAACCCTTATATTAGGAAGTGTCATGATGGTGCAATCTTATGGGGAGATACATAGGACATATACCAATAAAGAAGAACTATTAATTCAAAGTTTTACCAAGAAGCATGTAACAACAGCACAACAACTAGAGAAACAAGATTTATCTAATCAAAAGAGTAAAGAACTCTTACATCATCAAATTAGTGGGTTAGCACAGTTAGCTCATGAAGCTGGTTTTGAAGAAATGCAGAGAAATGCAGCGCAGCTGGCTAGTGCAGTAGAACCTATGAATCAAGAATTTTTGTTAACAGGACATAGAGTGTTAGATGCCTTACTAAGAGAAAAGTATATTATAACAAAAGAAAAGGGCATTAAACTTGCTAATAAGATTAGTATTCCAGATCATATTGCATTAAACAGTACAGAAATTAGCATTATTGTAGGACAAGCCCTAGACTATGCTATAAGACAATGTGAGCAGGTAATAGGGGATAAGTCTATACTTGTAGAGGGTGTCTGGTACAAGGGATATATTATTTTAAAGTTATGGTATAACCATGCAGAAGAAATAGTAGAGGATAAAAAGACGGAAATACAAATTATCCAAAGATATGTAGAGAAATATGAAGGACAACTTAGTGAAACAATAGAGTCTAATAGAAGTAAGTTAGAATTAAGTTTTAATGCAGTTAGATAGAGTGGAATATTGATAAAAATAGAGGTGAAAAGGTGAGTATATGGTGGAGAGTGTAGTCTTTGGAATAGATAAAGTAATTATGTGGCTCTTAGCTTTTATAGGAAATATTATGCTGATAAGTATATTTTCAAGAAAAGTAAAGCTAAGTGTAAAAAATGTAGTAGGACATATAGCTATCTCAGTGATTATCATAGGATTATATATTGCTTATGCAAAGATAATAAAAGAAGGATTGTATTTATTCCTAGTGCTTAACTTCATATTTATACATATGTTATTTAAGAATAAGTTATGGGAGTTTTGGCTAACACAGGCTATTTATTACATTAACTTTACCTTTTGGTGGGTAATATTTGATTATATAGGTAATATATTGGGGGTCAAAGTAATAAGAAATCTTACAGTACCAGCTATATGGACATTAGTTATTTGTATGATCATTACGAAGCTATTCAAAAGTACAGTTTTATATTATAGAGACAAAACCATATATAAGAAATTATCTTGGTATCAAAACATGTTTTTTAGCCTTGTAGGTATCGCAATTATATTGACAGCTAATATAGGCATTAAAGCTTATACACAAGGCATTAAAGCTGAAGGAGGAGATTTCAAACCTCTATTAATAATGTATATAGCTATATTAGGTAGTCTTGCCTTTTATATAAAGAGTCATAAGATGATTGTTAGACAGTATGAAGAAAAGGAAGCAGAATTAGTACATAGTTTTTCTAATCAGCAGTTAGAATCATATAAACGTTTAGTACGTTTAGAAAGAACTGGAGAATTAGAAAAGAAGGTAGTTGGTAGTGAGGTTGCAAAGTTAATGGGGCTTGTAGAAGAAGAACAAATTCAGTGTGTGCAACCATATGTAGAAGCATTACAAGAACAACTTATCATTGAAGAAAATAATATTTTAACAGGTAATACCATTGTCGATGCAATCATGAATGAAAAATATAAAGTGGCGTGTGAGAAACATATTCTTATAAGTATAAATATAAGTTTACCAGAGGCGCTAGGCATAAGCGTTGAAGACCTATGTTTAATAATAGGGAATAGTATGGATTATGCTCTAGAAGCCTGTGAAAAAATTACTTTGGGCAAAGGGAGAAAAATTAAAATTAGAGGAGTTTGGTATAAAGGATATATTATATTTAAGATTTGGTTTAGTAAATCAGGAAATATGGAAATAGAAGCATTAAATAATACAGTAGAAACGAAGACTGCTATTGAAAATGATGCATATGGTTTAGGCGCTGCTTATAAAGTACTGCAAAAGTATGAAGGTAACTTGGCGTTTTATACAGAAGGTAAATGGCATAAATTAGAAATTTGTTTTAATACAGTAAATAATTAATGAGGTGAGAGGATGTTAAAGTTTATATGCTGCACATTAGTGCTATGTGCTTTATATACAGTAGAATTAAGTGTTATTACAAACTTATTTATGCCTATAGCTAAATTTAACTGGAAAAGAACTATAATTTATGCGGGAATTTTAATACTTGTATGTGCCGATTTAATATATATACAGGGAATGAGTAGTAATACCTGGTATATTATTTTACCAGCACTTATACTTAATAACTTGTTTCATGAAGGCAAGCTTAAAATACGTATATGCACATTCTTTTTAACTTATGCCATTTCTGATGCAGGGCAAACTGTTGTAAGAATCTTGATAAATAGAATATATCTACGTATAGGCTATGAAATAAATAATTTTATAACTGGAGATTTCTTGATATATATAGGTACTTTATTTGTAGCCGTGTGTGTAAGTTGTTATCTAAAAAAAGAAATCATGTATCAAAGAAAAGAAGGGCATTATGATGATCTATCATGGGCTAGTTGTATAGGATTAAGTTTAATGAGTATTATATATACTTCAATATTCCAATTTTTATGTAGAAGTTATCTTAATAAAGAAAAAGTAGTTATTAGTTCAAGGGTAATTTTCTTATGTTTATACCTTACCATATTTATGGTGATATTATTTATTAAGTATCAACAGCTGAAATTAAAGAAGAACTACGAGTTAACACAGAAAAGCCTGTCGGAGAAGATGTTTAAGAAACAGATTTCAAGCTATAATCATTTGGAAGAAGTACATCAGATGGGGGAAGAAGTGAGAACTCAGATTGAAGAGGAAATGAGAGCACTACTAAGTGCTTCTAAAACTATAGAAAACAAAGAGATAGAGGCATATATACAAGATGTCAAAGAGCACTTTCCGTATAGTACAAAAAAGGTTATGACAGGTAATGAAATTGTAGATATGATTTTATATGAAAAAGAAATAAGAGCTAAGGCATTAGATATTACACTTAAGAGTAATGTGAGTATCCCGAATACGTTGTATATTAATAATGTAGATTTATATATTATATTAGATTACACAATGGACTATGTTATGAAGGCATGTTTAAAGGGGAATAATAAGCAAATAGAAGTCAAAGGGATATGGTTTAAAAAGTGCTTAGTATTTGAAATAACATATGCATTAGCAGAGGAAGTAAGAGAGGAAGCCATTGCTTATGAAAAGACACCAAATGAATTACTACTAGTTGAAGCCTGCTTGAAGAAGTATCAAGGAAGTATAGAGGTTATACAAGAGGAAGCGGTAGAAAAAATAGAGTTAAATCTAAGTATAAGGGGGGAGTCAGATGTGGAGTGTACAGCAAGTAGTAATTAAACTAATATTATTTTTACTAGTTGCAACAAATTGCATTGCATGTAGTAGCTTATTCTTGAATAGAAAAAGCTTATCAGAAATAAAAAAAATAGAATATAGTCTTATGGTAGGAGGACTCTTAGGGATTTACCTACTTTATAATAACTCAAGGGTATTCCCTATTTTCTCAACACTCATAGTAGGAACTGTTATCTATGTGTTTTTTGATGGAAGTATCCCACAGAAGATATGGTGTAATGTACTGATTGCAGACGTAATGTATACATGTAACTTATGGAATGGCTTTTTGGTACAAAATCTATATCAGATTTATGCATATCAATTTTGGTTAGCAACATGGGCACTTAGTACTGTGATAAATGTAATACTTAATCAATGGTTTAGAGATTTACCAATCTACCAAAAGGGAGAACATGATAGTTTTTCCTCAAAACAACTGTACCTGATGAGTGGTATAGGAATTGGATATTTTATAGTTATGCATAGTATACAGCAATTAGCAGATAGACAGATGGTAACACAATCTTTTAGTGCACTATTAGTACTTTATATAATACTTATAGTTAGTTTAAGATCTATATTTATAAGCAAACATCATATGATTTTATCTTATGAAAAAGAAGTAGGAAATCTTCAAAAGATATTCTTTAAGAAGCATTTAGCTACATATGTTCAAATTAATAAAATAAAACGTGTTCAAGAGAGGTTTGAGGAAGAGACGACTGAAAGTATTAGTCAGCTATTAAAGAATATGGATTATAAAAGACTAGAAGAGTTAAAAGGTATTATTAGAAAGATAGAGGCAAGACAAGAAAAAGGCAATCCATATATTATTACAGGTAACTCAATGTTAGATTTATTAATCAATGAAAAATATGATAGAGCGTGTAGGAATAACATTCAAATGAAGGTTAATATTAGCTTACCTGAAAAAATTGGTATGGGAACAGTAGAGCTTTGTATGCTTTTAGACAATACCTTAGAGTATGTACTAGAGCAATGCGAACATATTAAAGAAGATAGAGAAAAGAGTATTAGTATAGAGGGTGTATGGTACAAAGGTTATATTATGTTTAAGGTGTATTATTCAACACCAGAGGAAGAATGTCAAAAAGTGCAAAAGGGTAATCCAGAACATTTAATAAGACGTGCAGCTGCTAAAGACCCTTATGGACTTGGTACTATTGTAAAAAATGTACGTAAGTATGAAGGTGAAATGAGTTTACAAGCATGCGGTTGGGGGGAAAAGAAATTGACCTTCAGCTTGAATGCAGTTTAAATGAAATAGTAGAAACTAATGAATAAAGGAGTGTATAAAATGATTAAACATATTGTAATGTGGCAAGTAAAGGAACATGAGGTGCATGGGAATAAAGAAGAAATTATTGCAAAGATGAAAACGAAGTTAGAAGGTCTAAAAGGAAAAATTGAAGGACTTGTAGAGATTGAAGTAGGTAAGAATTACAATACAAGTGAAGCAGCCTATGATGTAGTACTTTATTCAACATTTACAAGTAAAGAAGCATTAGAGGGTTATCAAAATCATCCATTACATGTGGCAATAGGACAAGAACTTGTTAGACAAGTTGCCAT